>NZ_JBQYLP010000016.1:0-123951 GCF_052683555.1 Burkholderia sp. BC1 | reverse complement strand
CGTGCCGCCGACGCTCGTGCCGAGCGAGCCGCCCGCGCCCGTCACGTTCAGCGCGCCGGTGCCGAGCGCGGCGCCCGTGCCGACGACGATGCCGCCCCCGCCCGTCAGATTCGTTCCGCCCGTGAACGAATTGGCGCCGTTCAGCGCCAGCGTGCCGGTGCCGTTCACGTTGAGCGCGCCGCTGCCGCCGATCGCACCCGACAGCGCGAGCCCGTTCGCGCCGTCGACCGTGAGACCGCCGTTCAGGCCGCCGTTCAGCGTTACGTCGTTGAGCAAATTGACGCCGGCCGCGCCGGCCTCGAGCGTGCCGCCGCCCGCGACGATCGTGCCGGTGCCGAGCGCGCCGCTGCCATGAACGATCGCGGTGCCGCCCGTCAGCGACGCGTCGGTCGCGGTCGACGCGCCGGTGATGTCCCACGTGCCGCCTTGTACGGCGAGGTGATTGAAATTGGCGAACGTATCGACCGCGATGGCGCCGTTCGCGGCGCTGCCGCTCGCCGTGTTCAGCTGCAGATTGAGCGTGTTGCTGCCGCCGAGGCCCGCGCCCGCATCGACGCCGAGGCCGACCGACGATCCCGTCAGCGCGTTGAACGTGTTCGACGCGCCGGCGGCCGCGCCCAGCGACACGTTGCCCGTGATGGTGCCGGCGTTGGTAAACGTATTGCCGGTGCCCGCTACCGCGCTCGGCGCGAGCACCACGGAGCCATTGATCTTTCCGCCGCTCGCGTTGGTGAAATTGACCTGCGCGCCGCCCGAGGCCGTAACGACCTGCGCGGTGGGGCCCGCACCGAAGCCGAGAATGCCGGTCGTGCCGATCGTGCCGGCATTCGTGATGTTGGTCGTGCCGCCGACGCCGTTGTAGACGGTCAGCGCGGGGCCGTTGGCCAACACGCCGCTCGTCGAGCCCATCATCACGCCGGTGCTCGAATTCGTGACGTTGACGGTGCTCGCGGACGACACATTGCCGACGACCGCACCGTTCGACACGGCGCTCAGCCCACCCAGCGACGGGTCGATCGTGCCGTTGTTGATCAAGGTCACGCCGCTGCCCGTCAGCGACATCGCGGTACCGCCGAGCAGCGGCACCACGGAAACGGTCGCACCCGGCGCCACCGTGACGTTCAGGCCGTTGATGCTGCTCACATAGTTGGTGGTGGCACCGGTACAGGTGACGGTGGGTGCGCCGGTGCACGCGGCCAGCGCGTCGGCCGGAATGACGCCGGCGCCCACCAGCGCGACCAGCATGCCGGTCGGCACGAGCATATTCGGACGTGCTTCCGCGCGCTTTTTATTCGATCCCATGCGCATACGCATAATCACACCTTCCCATTAAAGAGCATCAACGACACAGAGCCATTCCTTTCACACACTCAAATCGGAAGGAAAATACCGGCATGCGTTAATCGATATTTTTGGCAAATACCTTCCCGCCGCCAATTCGGAACGGATGGCATGGATTAACAACAGACGAGAATCAATCGACGAGCATTATTCGGTTTTCATTTTTTTGCTTTTACGCCCCCTCCGGTAATTTTTTCACTCATCACGGTGTGCTGTTTTACGTGCATCGGCTTTGCCGTCCTGCCGGTCGCGCCGCGTGCGTCCCTCGATACGGCTCAAACGGCATCCGAACGTGGATCGACACGCTGTCGGGGCGCTCCCGCTCGTAAGCGAACACTGAGTTCAGCAGTGAAACAAGCGAACTTCAGCCGTTCCGCATGTCGATTCATTAATGAATGCCGCTTGATCCGCGCGCCTCCCGTGTTGATCGCGAGTCAAATATAGGCCCGAGTCGCAAACGTTTTCCACGAACTGGAAAACATTTTGTCAAAACTCAATAATCTTTCCGTGCGATGTAATCGCTTGTATGCTCGATGTAAATCTAATGCCGTAACTACGCGCCGTCGATCGTTAAAAAAGGCAAAAAAATCGAATTCCCGGACGCCGGCTTTTTGGTTAATCTGCTTTAATCGATTTGCATCACATCCGACGCATTACGATTTTCGTCTCGCGAACGATAACGACGTGTCCAAGGGAGAATTTCACGATGGTGACGTTGAACATCAATAACCGGCGAGCGGAAGTCGACGCCGATCCGTCGACGCCGGTGCTCTGGGTGCTGCGCGACAACCTCGGGCTGACGGGCACCAAGTTCGGCTGCGGGACCGGCGACTGCGGCGCATGCACCGTGCACGTCGACGGCCGGCCGGTGCACAGCTGCACGCTCGCGCTGTCGTCGGTGGGCAGCGCGCGCATCACGACCTCCGAGCACCTGGCCGACGATGTGGTCGGCAAGGCCGTCCTCGATGCGTGGCTCCGGCATGACGTCGCGCAATGCGGCTACTGCCAGAGCGGCCAGATGATGAGTGCGGCCGGCCTGCTGCGTAGCAACAAGGCGCCGAGCGATGCCGATATCGACAGCGCGATGGCCGGCAATCTGTGCCGTTGCGCCACCTACCAGCGCATCCGCGCCGCGATTCACGATGCGGCGCGGGCACTCGCCTGAGCCTGCCGGGAGATAGCGATCATGCGTATTCGCACTGCCGGGCGTCCGGCGCGTAGCGACGTCGTCCACGCCGAGGCTTCCCCTGCAACCGGCGCCGCGGCGCCGATGCCGGGCCGGCGCGGCTTCCTGAAACTCACGATGGCGGCGAGCGGCTGTCTCGCGCTCGGCATCCCGCCGCTGCGCGCGCGCGCCGAAGCCGGCGCCGTGCTGCGGAGTTCGCCGCCGCAAGCATTCCTGATCATCGCGCCGGACAACACGGTGACCGTCGCCGTGAACCGGACCGAAGCCGGCCAGGGCGTCAGCACCGCGCTGCCGATGGCGCTGGCCGACGAACTCGACGCCGACTGGCGCAACGTGCGCACGGTCCTCGCGCCGGCCGGCGAGCCGTACAAGGATCCGGTGACCGGTATCCAGATGACCGGCGGCTCGACGTCGGTCAACCATTCGTTTACGCAATACCGCGAGCTCGGCGCGTCCGCGCGCGCCATGCTGGTCGCGGCAGCCGCGCAGCGCTGGAACGTCGATCCGGCCACCTGCCGCACCGCAAATGGCGTCGTGACGTCGGGCAATCATCGCGCGACCTACGGCGAGCTGGCGCCGGACGCAATGGCGCTGCCGGTGCCGCAGCACGTGACGCTGAAGTCGCCCGACCAGTTCCGCCTGATCGGCAAGCCGACGCCGCGCGTGGATGCGCGCGCGATGCTCGACGGCTCGCTGAAGTACGGGATGGACTGGCGCCTGCCGGACATGATGGTGGCCGTCGTCGCGCGTCCGCCGCGTTTCGGCGGACAGGTCGCGAGCTACAACGCCGCCGCGGCCCGGGCAGTCAAAGGCGTCGTCGAAGTCGTCGAGATTCCGACCGCGCGCGGCGGCACGGGCGTCGCCGTGATCGCGAACGGCTACTGGCCGGCCAAGCTCGGCCGCGATGCGCTGCAGGTCACGTGGAAGGACGCCGGCTCGACCGTGTCGTCGGCCGAACAGATGCAGGCCTACAAGCAGCTGGCCGGCACGCCGGGCACCGTCGTGCGCACGGCCGATGCCGGCACCGCGCCGGCCGCGGCGACGCGCATCCGCACCGACTACGAATTTCCCTATCTCGCCCATGCGCCGATGGAACCGCTCAGCTGCACGGTCGACGTCGGGCCGGCGAGCTGCGCGTGCGGAATCAAGATCTGGGGCGGCTCGGCGATGCAGACGACCGATCGCGCGGCGGTGGCGAAGGCGCTCGGCGTCGCCCCGGAGAAAGTGCAGATCTTCACGCTGACGTCGGGCGGCGACTACGGGCGGCGCTCGACGCCGACCTCCGACTACGTGGTCGAAGCGGCGCACGTAGCGGCCGCGTATCTCGCTGCCGGCCATCTCGGCCCCGTGAAGACGATCTGGACGCGCGAGGACGACCTGCGCGGCGGCTACTATCGCCCGATGGTGCTGCATCGCGTCGACATCGGCGTCGACGGCAGCGGCGGCGTGCGCGACTGGCAGCATGTCGTCGTCGGCCAGTCGGTGCTGAAGGGTTCGCCGCTCGCGCCCGCGACGATGCGCAAAGGCGGCACCGATCCCGATCTGACCGACGGCGTCGCCAACAACCCGTACGGCTTCCCGATGCAGCTATCGGTCCATCAGCCCGACGTCGACGTCCCGGTCCAGTCCTGGCGCTCGGGCGGCCATACGCATACGGCGTTCGTGATGGAAACGCTCGTCGACGAGCTCGCGCACGCGGCGCATCAGGACCCGGTCGCGTACCGGATGGCGCGACTGTCCGGCCCCGAGCATGCGCGCCATCGCGAGGCGCTCGCGCTCGCCGTCGACAAGTCGGGTTACGGGACGCGCACGCTGCCCGCCGGGCATGCGTGGGGCGTCGCGATGCACGAAACGGCCGGCACGGTCGTCGCGTACGTGACCGAGGTGTCGATTCAAGCGCAGCAGCCGCGCGTGCATCGCGTGACGGCCGGCGTGTATGCCGGGCGCATCGTGAATCCGACCGGCGCGGAAGCGCAGATTCAGGGCGGTGCGCTGTTCGGCCTCGCGACGACGAAGCCCGGTTTCGCGATCGACGTCGACCACGGCGCCGTCCGCAACGCCAGCTTCGTCGACTACCCGCCGGTGCGGATGCAGGAAGCGGCACCGGTCGACGTGTTCTTCGTCCCGTCCGACGCGCATCCGACCGGCTTGAGCGAAGCCGGCGTGCCGCCGATCGCGCCGGCAGTCGCGAACGGCGCGTTCGCGCTGACCGGCCAGCGGATGCGCGCGCTGCCGTTCGCGCCAATGCTGGTCGCGTCGACGGCGCCGACGCTGCCGGCCGCGGCGGAGGACGATCCGTACGCCGACCTGCCGGCCGGCGGCTGCCGGCTTCCGCACAAGGCGAAGTCGGCGGCGCTCACGCCGAAGGTCAATCACAGCCAGGCCGGTGTCGGGCAGCCGAGCGCGGTGCCGAAATTCCTGCGGCCCAAGCGGCGCGCCGGGATTCCGTGTATCGATGCGCTGAAGAAGGGGACGATCACGTAACGCGCACGCGGCTAGACGGACCTGCCGGTGGTGGCGCACACCGGGCGCGGCAGGTTCGTCGCGAGGTTCTCGGGCGGCGACGGTGCGCCGCCCTTCCCGATCGTCGCGTGCCCTTCGAGCCGGTCGATGTGTGCGTCGACGAGACGACACGGCACAGCACGACGCAGGCTGGCCCACCTACCGATGCCCCGCCGAGCGCGCCGGCATCGCGCCGAAAAACAGGCGTCCGTTCATTCGTTTGCGACCGGAACGCGAACCGAACGCGAGCGGAACGCGAAGCGGAATTCACACGCACAACGATGCGCAAAGAATCCGCGCCCTATCGGCTAGCGCCCGCGCTCCACCGCCCACGCCGCGCCCGACGCCATCATCGCCGTGCCGATCGGCACGACGCGCTCAATCCTCGAGCGGCTCGACCGTCACGGCGACCTTCAGCTCCTGCCCCGCCCCGCCGCCGCGAATCACGCCGCGCAGCGGCGCCACGTCCGCATAGTCGCGGCCGATCGACAGCATCACGTAGTCGTCGCCGGGCGCGCGATCGTTGGTCGGATCGAGCTGCAGCCAGCCGCCGTCTTCGGGCCACGCCGGGTCGTAGACGGCGGCCCACGCATGCGATGCGTCCGCGCCGATCAGGCGCGGCTGCCCGGGCGGCGGCTGCGTCAGCAGATAACCGCTGACGTAGCGCGCGGCGAGCCCCAGCGAGCGCAGCGCGCCGATCATCACGTGCGCGAAATCCTGGCACACGCCTTTACGCAGCCGCAATGCATCGAGCGCGGTCGTCGTGATGTCGGTGCTGTTCGGCGTGTACGCGAAGTCGGCGTGAATGCGTCGCATCAGATCCCATGCGGCCTGAACGAGCGGCCGACCGGGCGTGAAGCTCGCGGCCGCATACGCGGCGAGCGCCGGATCGCACGGCACGTGCGGCGACGCGAACACGAACTCGCTCGCCGCATCGTACGGCTGCCCCGCGCGAAACTGCAGGCGCTCGCGCACGGCTTCCCAGGCGGTCGCATGCGCGGCGGCGGGATGCGCGATAGCCTGCGGCGGCTTCCCGCGCGCGCCCTTCGACCAGGCGGGCGCGCTAACGCGCACGGTGCTGCGGCTGCGCACGAACAGCGCGTCGTGCGGCTGATTCAGCGCAAACGACGCACGCGCGTTGCCGAACGCATCGATCTCGGTGCCGATCGATTCGGGCGCGGGTTCGATGTCGAGCGAGAACGCCAGCAGCTGCTGACGCGGCGTCGCGAGCGGCTGCAGCCGCGCCTGATGCTGCGCCGATTCGACGCGCGCCGCATAACGGTATTCGGTGTCGTGCGTGACGCGCAGCAGCCGGCCCGGCGCGGCATCCGCCGTGGCGGGCGGCGTCGCGTCGGCCGCTCCGGCCGGCGTCTTCGTCGTGTGTTTCGACGTCACCATAGCGCCCTGCCCGCCTCGCGCACGTGGCTGAAATAGCGCTCGCCGATGCGGTTCGACAGTTCCCACACGGCCTTCGCCGTCGCATCGAGCGCGGTAAGCAGCGCCTCGTGCCGGCCGTCGTCGCCGGTCTCGCAGAGTTCGTGCAGCGACCATGCGGCGACGTCCGGAATCGTCTCGGCCAGTTCGGACAATGCATAGCCCTCGCTGCGTTCGACCTTCGTCAGCCGGCCGCGCAGCGCCTGCACGACCCAGCCGAGCGAACGCGGGTTGTCGGTGTCGAGCACGACGAGCGACAGCAGCGGCGCGACGTCGAAACCGCGCTGGAACCGCGAGCGGAACGTGATCGTGCTGTCGAACAGTTCGAGCACGAGCTCGAAGCCGTCCTGTCGATGCACGGCGCCGCCGTCGAACGCGAAGCGCAGCACGCTGCACAGAAAGTCGAGCCGGTCGATCTGCCGGCCGATCGACAGCAGCCGCCAGCCGTCGTCGCGCGTCATGTTGTCGGTCTGCGCGCCGGTGATCGCGCCGAGCAGCAGGCCGAGGCGCTCGAGCAGCTGTAGCGCTTCGTTGCCGATCTGTTCTTCGGCTTCGGGATGATCGGCGCTGTCCGCGAACAGTTGCGTCGCGTCGTCGATGAGCCGCCACTGGTCGCTCGACAGCCGCTCGCGAATCGCGGCGGCCGCGCCGCGCATCCCGAACAGGCAGGCGGCAATCCCCGACGTGCGGTCCGCGCCGCGCGTGAGCGACGTCGCGAGCGCGTGCTGGAACGCGCCCGGCGCATCGACGGCATTCGGCGCATCGGCCGCGACGAGCCCCGTATCGCGGCACAGCGCATCGATCAGCTCGAGATGCGCGGGGCTCTCGACGTCGTCTTCGCCGCGCAGCCGCTCGAGCGCCGCGCGCGCGAGCCGCATCAGGTTGGTCGCGCGTTCGGTGTAGCGGCCGAGCCAGAACAGGTTCTCGGCGGCCCGGCTCGCGATCGCACGCGGCCGTTCGACGAGATCGTCGGGGCCGAGACGCGTCTGCAGCAGCGTCGTCGAATCGACGATGCCCTCGGTCATCACCCACGTATCGACGGTGCTGCCGCCGCGCGGCATCGGCGCATTGAACAGCGCGTCGCGCGTGCCGACGCGCGACAGCCCGCCCGGCAGCACTCGCCAGCGCTGCGCACCGTCGGCGAGCGCGAACACGCGCAGCAGCAGCGGCTTCGGCACGATGCGCGCGCTGCCGTTGCCGTCCGGCGCGCCGTGCGTGCGCCACGTCGGCGCCTGCGACAGCGGCAAGTCGGCCTGCACCGTGTACTGCTCGGGCCGCGCGAGAATCCGCGCGCGCCATTCGGCAAGCTGCGCGTGCGTGAGGCGCGCGCCGATCACCGGTTCCTGCACGCCGGCTGGCGCGCCGTCGGCCGGATACGACGGCCGTACGATGCCGCGCGCGAGCTGCGGCAGCGCGTCGTCGCACGCGGCCGCTTCGCCGCACCACCATGAATGCACGGCCGGCAGCGTCAGCGTCTCGCCGAGCACGGCTTGGGCCAGACGCGGCATGAAGCCGAGCATGCCCGGCGATTCGAGAAAGCCGGACCCCGGCGCATTCGCGAGCAGCACGTTGCCCGCGCGCACGGCCTGCAGCAGTCCCGGCACGCCGAGCAGCGAATCGGGGCGCAGCTCGAGCGGATCGAGCCACGCGTCGTCGACGCGCCGCAGGATGCCGTGCACGGGCTCGAGCCCGCGCAGCGTCTTCAGGAACACGTGGTTGTCGCGCGCGGTGAGGTCGCCGCCTTCGACGAGCGTGAGGCCGAGGTAGCGCGCGAGATAGGCATGCTCGAAATAGGTCGCGCTGTGCGGCCCCGGCGTCAGCAGGACGATGCGCGAATTGCGGCGCGCCGGGCTGAGCGCCTGCAGGCTCTGCAGCAGCGACCGATACGCCGACGCGAGCCGCTGCACGCGCAGCCCGCGAAAGCCGCGCGGAAAGAGCCGCGACACGATCAGCCGGTTTTCGAGCAGATAGCCGAGGCCGGCCGCGCCCTGCGTGTGCTGCGCGACCATCCGCCACTGGCCGTCCGGCCCGCGCGCGAGATCGAAGGCGACGACGTGCAGCCAGGTATCGCCCGGCACGCGTGCGCCGCGCATCGCGCGCAGATAGCCGGGATGTCCGGTGACGAGCGCGGGCGGCAGCAGCCCGCGCGCGAGGATCGTCTGCGGGCCGTAGAGGTCGGCCATCGTCGCGTTGAGCAGCCGCACGCGCTGCAGCACGCCGCGCTCGATCGCGACCCAATCCTCGGGCGTGACGATCATCGGCAGCAGGTCGAGCGACCACGGGCCGGCCGCGCCGTCACCGGCGCGCTGTTCGTGCAGCTGATAGAACAGGCCGTTCTCGCGCATGCGCCGCTGCAGCGCGTCCGCGCGGCGGTCGAGATCGGCGACGCCGTCGCTGCCGATCGCGGTGAAGAAGCTGCGCCACGCCGGCGCGAGCGCGGGCGCATGGAGGCCCGCCACGCTGCCGCGCAGTTCGTCGTAGCGGCCGGCGGCGGCCGGCGCGGCGAGCGCGGCGGCCAGCTCGGCCGCGTCCGGGTGTGCGCCGGTATCGAAGAGCGTGGGCATCGCGTCGGCGAGAGCGTCGGGGTGAATGGGCGGCACGGTGTCGTTCCGTCGTCAGCGGGCAGGCGCGCGCCTGCGTGCCCGGATCGGCAAACGGCGGGCGGCCGCAGCCTGCCCGCATCCTAGCACTGCGGCCCGTGCGCCGCGAGGTCGAAAGCCGTGCATCGTCGTCGGTCCCCTCATCGGCCGCTCAGGGCCGGCGCAAGTCGAGCGTGAACGGGAATTCGCGGCTCGGCGCGGCCGCCGCGACGTCCATCCGCCCCGGCGTGTGTCCCATCGCGACGAAACGCGCGAGCCGGCGGCTTTCGGCTTCGTAGGCATTGACGGGGAACGTCGCGTAGTTGCGCCCGCCCGGATGCGCGACGTGATACCGGCAGCCGCCGAGCGAGCGCTGCAGCCACGTATCGACGACGTCAAACGTCAGCGGCGCATCGACGCCGAGCGTCGGGTGCAGCGCCGACGGCGGCGACCACGCCTTGTAGCGCACGCCCGCGACGTATTCGCCGGCCGTGCCGGTCGGCTGCAGCGGCAGCGCGCGGCCGTTGACGGTCACGACGTGCCGGTTGTCGTTCAGCCCCGTCACGCGCACTTCGAGCCGCTCGACCGACGAATCGACATAGCGGACGGTCCCGCCCACCGCGCCCTCCTCGCCCATCACGTGCCACGGCTCGAGCGCGCCGCGCAGCGTCAGCTGCATGCCGTTCACGGCGATCTGGCCGAACAGCGGGAAGCGGAATTCGAAGTGCGGCGCGAACCACGCGGCGTCGAACGCGAAGCCGCTGTCGCGCAGCTCGTTCAGCACGTCGTCGAAGTCCATCTTCACGAAGGCGGGCAGCATGAAGCGATCGTGCAGCGCGGTGCCCCAGCGCGTGAGCGGCGTCGTATACGGCGCGGCCCAGAAGCGGGCGATCAGCGCGCGCAGCAGCAGTTGCTGCACGATGCTCATCCGCGCATGCGGCGGCATCTCGAACGCGCGCAGTTCGAGCAGGCCGAGCCGGCCCGTCGGCGAATCGGGCGAATACAGCTTGTCGATGCAGAACTCGCTGCGGTGCGTGTTGCCGGTCACGTCGATCAGCAGGTTGCGCAGCACGCGATCGACGAGCCAGGGCGGCGGCGGCTCGCCGCCCTGCACGTGACGCCGGATCGCCGCGAACGCGATGTCGAGCTCGTAGAGCTGATCGTTGCGCGCTTCGTCGACGCGCGGCGCCTGGCTCGTTGGCCCGATGAAAAGCCCCGAGAACAGATACGACAGCGACGGATGGTTGAGCCAGTACGCGATCAGGCTCGCGAGCAGATCGGGGCGGCGCAGGAACGGGCTGTCGGCCGGCGTCGCGCCGCCGAGCACGACGTGGTTGCCGCCGCCGGTGCCGACGTGGCGGCCGTCGACCATGAACTTCTCGCTCGAAAGCCGCGACTGCCACGCGGCGTCGTACAGGAATTCGGTCTGCGCGACGAGGTCGTCGAAATTCGCGGCCGGATGAACGTTCACCTCGATCACGCCGGGATCGGGTGTCACCTGCAGCATCTTCAGCCGCGCGTCGCGCGGCGGCGGATAGCCTTCGAGCACGAGCTTGACGCCGAGCGCCTGCGCGGTCGCCTCGATTGCCGCGAGCAGGTGCAGGTAATCGTCGAGCGCGGCGAGCGGCGGCATGAACAGATACAGGATGCCGTCGCGCACCTGCGCGCAGAGCGCGGTGCGCGTGACCCACGCGGCCGATTCGAAGCGGTCGGGGTAGCGCGATGCGTGGGTGTCGTGTGCGTCCTGCGCGTCGCCGCGCTTGCCGTCGTCGCGCCACTGCATCACCGTCTGCGCCGGCGCTTCGCGATGCACGCCCGGCACGTAGCGCGGCGCGGCGGCCGACGCGGCCGACGCGGCCGACGCGGCCGGGCCGCCATAGCGCGCGCGCAATGCGGCGGCATCGGGCAATGCCTCGGCCGGCGCGAACGGATCGCGTTCGTACAGATTCGGATAGTCGCCGGCCGCCACCCACGGCAGCGAATCGAGCGGCAGCCGATAGCCCATCGGCGAATCGCCCGGCACCAGATACATGCGCTCGTCGCGGAAGAACCACGGGCCGGTCTGCCAGCGCGGACCGTCGAGCGGCGGCGGGCCGTCCGCGCGCCGGATCGGCAGCACGTAGCCGACGACGCTGTCGAGCCGCTGGTCGAACACCTTGCGCAGCCGCGCGCGTTCGAGCTCGTCGTCGACGCGCGAATCGAACGGATCGACGTTGACGGGCAGCCGGCGTTCGCGCCACAGGTAATACCAGACGTCTTCGTAGCCGGGCCGGATGAACTCGCCGCTCAGCCCGAGCCGTGCCGCGAGCGCGTCGATGAAGCGCTTCGCGTCGGCGGTGCTCAGCGCGGACGGCTCGCGTTCGTCCGCGAACAGCGACGGGTCGTCCCACACGGGCTCGCCGTCCGCGCGCCAGAAGATCGACATCGCCCAGCGCGGCAGCTGCTCGCCCGGATACCACTTGCCCTGTCCGACATGCAGAAAGCCGCCGCGGCCGTATTCGGCGCGCAGCCGCTGCACGAGCGCCGTCGCATAGCCGCGCTTGGTCGGCCCCAGCGCGTCGGTGTTCCATTCGGCGCCGTCGCGGTCGTCGATCGACACGAAGGTCGGCTCGCCGCCCTGCGTGAGCCGCACGTCGCCGGCCGCGAGCGCATCGTCGACTTGCGTGCCGAGCGCGCGCACCGCCTGCCACTGCGCGTCGGTATACGGCTTCGTCACGCGCGGCGATTCGTACACGCGCGTCACGGTCATCTCGTGTTCGAACGCGACCTCGCATTCGTCGATCAGCCCGTCGACCGGCGCCGCGCTCGTCGGCTGCGGCGTACAGGCGAGCGGAATGTGCCCTTCGCCGGCCAGCAGGCCCGACGTCGGATCGAAGCCGATCCAGCCGGCGCCCGGCAGATAGACCTCGCACCACGCATGCAGGTCGGTGAAATCGACCGACGTGCCGCTCGGGCCGTCGAGCGACTTCTGGTCCGGCACAAGCTGGATCAGATAGCCGGACACGAAGCGCGCGGCAATGCCGAGATGCCGGCACAGCTGCACGAGCAGCCAGCCGCTGTCGCGGCACGATCCCGAGCCGAGCTCGAGCGTCTGCGCGGGCGTCTGCACGCCGGGCTCCATCCGGACGAGATAGCGGATGTCGCGCTGCAGCCGCTGATTCAGCGCGACCAGGAAATTCACGGTGCCGGCCGGCGTGCGATCGACGCCGTCGAGATACGCGCGAAACGCCGGCGCGGCGCTCGTCTGCGGATCGCAGGCGAGATACGGCGCGAGTTCGATCTTCAGCGCCTCGTCATAGCTGAACGGATACTGCTCCGCGCTGCTTTCGAGGAAGAAGTCGAACGGGTTGTACACCGACATCTCGGCGACCAGATCGATCGTGATGTCGAAATGGTCGGTGCGTTCGGGAAACACGAGCCGCGCAAGATGGTTCGAGAACGGGTCCTGCTGCCAGTTGATGAAGTGCCGGGCGGGCTCGACCGTCATCGAATACGCGACGATCGGCGTCCGGCAGTGCGGCGCCGGACGCAGCCGCACGACCTGCGGGCCGAGGTTGACGAGCCGGTCGTAGCGATAGCGGGTGGCGTGGTGCAGCGCGACGTGGATGGGCATGGGAGCTCGGATCGGGGTTGGGTCGGGCCGGCGTCGCGCCGCCGCGACGCGGCGCGCGCGGCACGGCGGTGGCGACGCGCGGGTGCGTCAGACAAGTTCCGGAGACTGCGCGACGCTGATGTCGACGCCCACGGCGATCGCGCCGATGCCGGTCACCGGCTGCGCGTCGCGGCAGTCGAGCCCGACCGCGATGCGCACGTAGCGCTCGTCCGGGCAACGGTTCATGAACGGATCGAAGCCGACCCAGCCGAGCCCGTCGACGTGCGCCTCGGCCCACGCGTGACCGGCCGGCGGCTGCATCAGCGCGACGGGCTGCGGCCGCGCATCGAGCGCCGCCTGCGCATGCGCCGGGCCTTGCGATTGCGATTGCGATTGCGATTGCGACTGCGATTGCGACTGGCCGGCGTGCGATGCGCCGAGCACCTGCTGCATGCCGTCGCCGATCTGCAGCGCAAGCGCCTTTTCGCGCTCGCCGCCGGCGTTCTGCTTCGCGTCGGCGAGGCGCTGCATCGCGCCGTCGGCCAGCACATAGCCGGAGACGAAGCGCGCCGGGATCTTCAGCGCGCGCGCGGCCGCGATGAACGCATGCGCATGGTCGCGGCTCGTCCCCTCGCCGCTTTGCAGCGCGGTCTCCGCATCGACGGGCGTGTCGGTGCCGTCCGGCGCATAGGCGATGCGCTCGTGCACGGCGGTCATCAACCAGTGCAGCGCGTCGAGGCTGCGCGGCTCGAGCGGCAGCGCGCCGGCCAGCGCGCGCACGACGTCGCCCGCCTTCGTCAGCACGGTGTCGCGCTCGAACAGCCACGGCGGCGCATAGCCGTCGGGATCGCCGACGATGCCGGCCCGGTCCTGCGTCTCGACGACGCCGGCCGCGACCACGACGATCTCCGGTTTCGCGCCGCGATCGTGCCGCACGAGATCGATGCGGTTGCCGAGGCCGTCGGCGTAGGACAGCGTCGGCTCGGCGCCGTCGATCGTGACCTGCCAGGCGCGCACCGTCTGGCCGGGCCCCGATTGCGGGCGCAGCCGCAGGCGCTGCAGCGCGTGCGTCGCCCGCTCGTCGAACTGGTAACGCGAGATGTGTCGGATCGCGAGTCGCATGGCAAGCCTCAATCGAAGTTGTATGCCTCGGCGATGTCGACGCCGAGGTTGTTGTTGCGGCCGATGAAATCGGTCAGGAATTCGTGCAGCCCGCTCTTGAAGATCCGCTCGACCGACGTGTCGGACAACATCTGCAGAATCTTCGCCGCCGTGTCGTGACACGGGTGTGTGACGCCGTAATCCTTCGCGAGCAGGTTCAGGCTCGACACGACGCGCCCGTAGCAATAGCGCAGCGAACGCGGCATGCGGCCGTTCAGGATCAGGTAGTCGGCGATGTTCACCGGCTTGTACTGCACGTCGTACACCCAGCGGTACGACCGGTGCGCGGCCACGCAGCGCAGGATCGTCTCCCACTGGTAGTTGTCGAGAATCGTGCCGACGTGCGACACCGACGGCAGCAGCAGGTGGTACTTGACGTCGAGGATCCGCGCGGTGTTGTCCGCGCGCTCGACGAACGCGCCGATCTGCGCGAAATCGAAGATCTCGTTGCGCAGCATCGTGCTGTAGAAGCTGCCGAGGATCATCGCGGTTTCGCGCTTCACCTCGTCCAGCACCGCCGGCAGCGCGCTTTCCGGCACCGGCTGCGCGAAGGCACGCCGCAGCGCGAGCCACGCGCCGTTCACGCTCTCCCACGCCTCGCGCGTGAGCGCCGTGCGCACCATCCGCGCGTTCGAGCGCGCGGCGTCGATGCACGACAGCACGCTCGACGGGTTGTCGCGGTCGCGCAGCAGATAGTCGGTGACCGTATCGGCCGCATACGCGTCGTATTTCTGCCGGTAGCCGTGGTCGGCGCCCGAGCTGACGAGCACCGACGACCATTCGGCCGGCGCGTCCGACGTGCGCGTGAGCGCCATCCTCAGCCCGGCATCGACGATGCGCGCGATGTTCTCCGCGCGCTCGATATAGCGGTACATCCAGTAGAGGCCGCTCGCAGTCCGTCCCAGAAGCATCTCGTGTCCACTCCGTGTTCGTTCGGTTCGCGCGGCGCGTTCGGCGCGTTCGGCGCGTGCTTGCGTCGCTCAGTCGGCCAGCACCCAGGTGTCCTTGGTGCCGCCGCCCTGGCTCGAATTGACGACCAGCGATCCCTCCTTCAGCGCGACGCGCGTGAGCCCGCCCGGTGTGATGCGGATGCGGTCGGACACGAGCACGAACGGGCGCAGATCGACGTGCCGCGGTGCGAGCCCCGCTTCGGTGAGGATCGGCGTTGTGGACAGCGCGAGCGTCGGCTGTGCGATGTAGTTCGCGGGACGCACGCGCAGCTTGGTTGCGAACGCATCGAGTTCGGCCTTCGATGCGCACGGCCCGACGAGCATCCCGTAACCGCCGGAGCCGTGCACTTCCTTGACCACCAGTTCGTCGAGATGATCGAGCACGTACTTCAGGCTGTCGGCGTCGCCGCAGCGCCAGGTCGGCACGTTCTGCAGCAGCGCCTTGCGGCCCGTGTAGAACTCGACGATCTCCGGCATGTAGGAATAGATCGCCTTGTCGTCGGCGATGCCGGTGCCGGGCGCGTTCGCGATCGTGATGTTGCCGGCGCGGTAGACGTCCATGATCCCCGCGACGCCGAGCACCGAATCGGCGCGGAACGTGAGCGGATCGAGAAACGCGTCGTCGACGCGGCGATAGAGCACGTCGATCGGCTGGAAGCCCTCGGTCGTGCGCATCGCGACGCGGCCGTCGAGCACCTGCAGGTCGCTGCCTTCGACGAGATGCACGCCCATCTGGTCGGCGAGGAACGAATGCTCGTAGTAGGCCGAATTGTGGATGCCGGGTGTCAGCACGGCGACGGTCGGGTTGTCGGCGTTGCCGCCCGGCGGACAGACGGCCGCCAGCGACTGGCGCAGCATCTGCGGATAGGTTTCGACCGGGCGCACCTTCACCTGCTGGAACAGCTCCGGAAACAGCTGCATCATCGTCTCGCGATTCTCCAGCATGTACGACACGCCGGACGGCGTGCGCGCGTTGTCCTCGAGCACGTAGAAGTCGTTCTCGCCGGTGCGCACGATGTCGACGCCGATGATGTGCGTATAGACGTTCCCCGGCGGCCGGAAGTCGATCATCTCGGGCAGGAACGCATCGTTGTGCGCGATCAGGTGTTTCGGGACGATGCCCGCGCGAACGATCTCCTGGCGGTGATAGATGTCGTCGAGGAACGCATTGAGCGCCATCACGCGCTGCTCGATGCCGAGCGACAGCCTGTTCCATTCCGCGCCCGAGATGATGCGCGGGACGATGTCGAACGGAATCAGCCGCTCGGCGGCCTCCGCGTCGCCGTAGACGGCGAACGTGATGCCCGTCCTGCGGAACACGCCTTCCGCGTCGTGGGCTTTCTGGGCGAGGCTCGCGGGGTTCTGCGTGTCGAGCCATTGCTTCAGCCGCGCATAAGGCAGCCTGACCGTGTCGCCGGATTGCAGCATTTCATCGAACGGTTTCATCGACTTGTTCTCCATCGTTCTGCCGGCATTGCGCATGCCGGACCGGCGTACACAGTGCCCTGCAAGGAGCGTGCCTTGCGAATCCCCCGCTTTCGCGCCGAGTCGGCGCCGGCGCGCGACGCTGCCGCACCACGGCGGTGCAGCGTTCGCCGCGAAGCGCCGCATCGATGCGCCGCGATCGCGCAGGAGCGCGTGCATCGCGGCCGGCATTTTGCAAGCGCGTTAACAACTTGTTTCGGAATTGTCGGAACCGCGTCCCATGACGGCGACTCTCACTTCCACGCAGCGTCGCTGCGCTTCCCACTCAATCAATCACGACTCGAGGGAGATAACGAACGTGAAATACTTACCGCTCATCGCATTGACCGTGGCAATTTCTGCTCATGCAGCCGGCCCTGCCGTGCAGAATGTGGGACAAAGCCAGAAGCCGGCAGAAGACGTGTCGGCCTGTATCGCCAAGACGTGGGCCGACAAGTCGCAACAGCAGGTGATCTCGCAGAACGTGCTCGCGAACGGCCTCGCGACCGACGTGTACGTGCCGGGTCAGCAGCCGCCGAACGGCGCCGCCGCGATGGTGCGTCCGTCGTGGCAGGCCGGCGCGAAGACGTGGGTGGGCCTGCGCGGCGACGCAGCGGCCGCCGGCGACATCAACGCGTGCCTGTAACGGCCGGTGCGGGACGGCGTTGCGCCGTCCTTGCACGAACAACGAGCCCCGCTTCGGCGGGGCTTTTTTTGCGGTGCGATGCGCGCTTACAGATAGCTGCAGACGTAATCGAGCGTCTCGATCACCTCGATGTCGAAGCGGCTCTTGCCCGGCACCGAGAACGATTCGCCCGCGCCGTAGGTCTGCCATGTGTCGCTGCCGTCGAGCTTCACGCGGCACTTGCCAGCCTGCACTTCCATCAATTCGGCGGCGTCCGTGCCGAAATTGAGCGCGCACGGCAGGATCACGCCGAGCGTCTTGCGCGTGCCGTCCGGAAAGAGCACGGTATGCGACACGCACTTGCCGTCGAAATAGACGTTCGCGCGTTTGACGACCGACACGTTGTCGAATTGGGTAGCACTGGTCATGAAATGTCTCTCGTTGCTGAATGGAAACGCCTGAACGGCGATGAATCGCAGGCCGGCCGCGACGGCGGGCCGGCCGTCATGATACCGGCTCGCGGTCGCAGCCGGTTCGTGGAACCCGCATACGCATCGCGCCCTAGCGCAATCCCTTGCGACGCGCGGAATCGCGCAGACAGTCGAGCAGCATCGCGGCGGCCGGTGTCAGCGGGCTGTCGCGGCGCGTGATCACCTGCACCGACACGGCCGGCAGACGCTCGCGGATCGGCAGCACCGCGAGCCGGTCGCGCGCCCATTCGACCTCGAGCAGCTGCTCGGGCATCGACGCGAGCAGATCGGCGCCCGTCATCAGGCTGTGCGCGAGACCGAAGCTCGGACATTCGACGACGCGCGTCGGCACCGGCAGCCCGTACGCGACGAACGAATTGAACAGCACCTGCGTCGAGCTTTCCGGCGACGGGTTCATCAGCCAGTCGGCGTCGACGAGATCGGCGAGCGACGTCGCCGACGCGAGCGGATGCTCCTTGCGCGCGACGATCAGCGAACGGCTCGCGTACAGCTCGGCATGATCGAATTCGGCCGCGAGCAGTTCGGGCACGACGACGGCCACCGCGAAATCGAGCGAGCCGTCGTGCAGCCGCGGCAGCGCGACGCCCGGAAATCCTTCGACGAAACTCACGCGCGCGACCGGAAAGCGCCGGCGAAACGCGCGAAACGCGTCGGGCAGGATCGTGACCGCCGCGGCCGGCGTGATCGCCGCGGCGACCGAGCCCGTCATCGCGCCTTGCGCCTGTTCGATGTCGTCGCGCGCGCGCTGCATCTCGGCGACGATCAGCCGCGCGCGCACCTGCAGCTGCTGACCGAACGCGGTCAGCTGCACGCCGCGCGCGGTACGCACGACGAGCGACACGCCGAGCGCGATCTCCAGCTCCTTCACGGCCTTCGTCAGCGCGGCCGGCGACACGTTCAGCCGGCGCGCGGCCGCGCGAATGCTGCCCTCTTCCGCGACGGTGACGAACGCTTTCAACTGGTGATATTTCATGGCGGCAACGCGCGATTCGTGGAAACCCGAAGCCCGTCCGGCCTTGCCGCCTCAGGGTATTCCCGGCGGCAACCGGCGGTAAGCACCGAAGCAATTTATCAGCTTCTGGTACGCAAAAGAAATTTATATGCTTGCGGGTCATAAGCGCATCAAACGCCTCACCCGCCCCACCGGAGACACCATGTCCGCAGCCGTGAACCCCGTCATCCCCGGCATCGCCGCGATCGCGCCCGAACTCATCGACGTGCGGCGCCGCATCCACGCCCATCCCGAACTCGCCTTCGAAGAAACGCTGACGAGCGATCTCGTCGCCGAGCTGCTCGCCGGCTGGGGCTACGACGTGCATCGCGGGATCGGCAAGACCGGCGTCGTCGGCGTGCTGCGCGAAGGCCAGGGTACGCGCACGGTCGGCCTGCGCGCCGACATGGACGCGCTGCCGCTCGCCGAAGCGACCGGGCTCCCGTATGCGAGCCGCCACGCGAACAAGATGCATGCATGCGGTCACGACGGCCATACCGCGATGCTGCTGTGCGCGGCGCGCCACCTCGCGGCCACGCGCCGCTTCTCCGGCACGCTGAACCTGATCTTCCAGCCGGCCGAGGAAAACTTCGGCGGCGCGAAGGCGATGATGGACGACGGGCTGTTCGACCGCTTCCCGTGCGATGCGATCTTCGCGATCCACAACATGCCCGGCCGCGCGGCCGGCGACATGGCGTTCCGCAGCGGCGCGACGATGGCGTCGGCCGACCGCGTGACGATCACGCTGCGCGGCGTCGGCGGTCACGGCGCGATGCCGCACTACGCGCGCGATCCGATGTCGGCGGCCGGCAGCATCATGGTCGCGCTGCAGACGATCGTCGCGCGCGAAGTCGATGCGCAGCACGCGGCGGTGATCACGGTCGGCAGCGTGCAGGCCGGCGAGACCTTCAACGTGATTCCGGAAACGGTCGTGATGAAGCTGTCGGTGCGCGCGCTCGACGCCGACGTGCGCGCGCTGCTCGCACGCCGCATCGAAGCGCTCGTGAAGGGCCAGGCCGAGAGCTTCGGCGTGACGGCCGACGTCGACTACGACTACGGGTATCCGGTGCTCGTCAATCATGCGGAGCCCACGGCCTTCGCGGCCGACATCGCGCGCGGCATGCTCGGCGACGATCGCGTGCAGCTCGACGCGCCGCCGCTGATGGGCAGCGAGGACTTCGCGTTCATGCTCGAAGCGCGGCCCGGCTGCTATGCGTTCATCGGCAACGGAATCGGCAGCAAGGGCGGCTGCATGGTGCACAACCCCGGCTACGACTTCAACGACGACATCCTGGCGATCGGCGCGAGTTACTGGGTGCGCGTCGCCGAAGGCTGGCTCGCGGCCTGACGGCCTGTCCTCACGCCGCTGTGCGCTTATCGGGAAATCCCATGGAAACGTCTACCCTTTCGTTCGCCGGCACGCCGGCCGATGCACTGACCGCCGCGAAAAAGCGCCGCCTGATCGCGGCGGCCGCCGTCGGCAACGCGCTCGAGTTCTACGACTTCACGGTCTACAGCTTCTTCGCGATCCTGATCGGCAAGCTGTTCTTTCCGGTCCATTCGTCGTTCGGGCAGCTGATGCTCGCGGTCGCGAGTTTCGGCGTCGGTTTCGTCACACGGCCGCTCGGCGGGCTCGTGATCGGCATGTACGCCGATCGCGTCGGCCGCAAGAAAGCGATGATCCTGACGCTGCTGCTGATGGCGCTCGGCACCGCGACGATCGCCGTCGCGCCGACCTTCGCGCAGATCGGCATCGCGGCGCCGCTGCTGCTCGTGCTTGCGCGTCTGCTGCAAGGATTCGCGTCGGGCGGCGAAGTCGGCGCATCGACGACATTGCTGCTCGAACAGGCGCCGCAGCATCGTCGCGGCTTCTACGCGTCGTTCCAGTTCTCGAGCCAGGGGCTCGCCGCGCTCGCGGGCGCGCTGACCGGCGTCGCGCTGACCTCGACGCTGAACGCCGCGCAGCTCGAAAGCTGGGGCTGGCGCGTGCCGTTCGTGATCGGCACGCTGTTCGTGCCGCTCGGCTACTGGCTGCGCCGCACGGTCGAGGAAGTGCCGTCGGCCGCGCACGCGCCCGCCGAGAAGGTCGCGTCGCTGCCGCTCGCGGACGTGCTGCGCCATCACGGCAAGGCCGTGTTCGCGGGGCTCGGCGTGACGATCGGCGGCACGTCGATCCACTACATCATCGTGTTCTACATGGCGATCTACGGCGTGCAGGTGCTGCATCTGCCGACCTGGCTGTCGATGACGGCCGGCTGCGTCGCGGGCGCGATCCTGATGCTCGCGACGCCGATCGGCGGCTACCTGTCCGACGTGGTCGGCCGCAACCGGATCGTCTGGTGGACGCGCGTTGCGCTGATGGTCGCGATCTACCCGGCCTTCATCGCGCTGAACCGCTGGCCGGGCGCCGTGTCGCTGCTGTCGATCATCGCCGCGCTGTCGGTCGTGCATGCGATCAACATCGGCGCGACCGGTGCGATGCTCGGCGAGCTGTTCCCGCGTGCGGTGCGCGCGACGGGCGGCGCACTCGTGTACAGCGTCGGCGTCGCGATCTTCGGCGGCTTCGCGCAGTTCTTCGTTACCTGGCTGATCGCCGCGACCGGCAACCCGAACGCGCCGGCGTGGTATGCGATCGGCTGCGGCGTGCTGACGCTGATCGCGGTGCGGTGTATGGACGAAAAGGCGGGCCACACGCTGGACTGAGGATCGAGCGCACGACGGCCGCACGACACGTGCGGCACGCAGCGCGCCGCGCTGCCATGCCAACGACACGGGCCCGCCGGGCACGTGTGTCTTTTACGGCATGTACCGCTCAGAACGTATGCATCATCCCCACGTACGCGCCCGTCTGCGACTCGCCCGTCATCGGGCTCGTGTTCGGCGACGCGTCGCGCGGCGTCGCGAGCAGCGAGAAATTCGAGTTGCCGCCGTTGCGCACGTACGCGACCGTCCCGTACAGGAACGTGCGCTTCGACAGGTTGTACGTGGTGCCGAGCACGTACATGATCGCGTGGCCCGACGGATCGTGCGACGCATCGCCGCCGCCGTCGCCGACCTTCACGTAGTAGCCGCCCGCCGTCATCGCCCATTGCGGCGTCGCCGCATAGGTCGCGCCGAGCCAGTAGTGATCCGCGCGATCGGCGACGCCGGCCGGGCTGTCCGGCGCCTGGTAGTGCGTATAGGCGCCCTGGATCTTGAACTTCGAAATCTTGACGTTCGCGCCGACGAAATACTCGCGCGATGCCGTGAAGATGTTGCTGAACTTGCCGTTGTTGTCGCGCAGCTCGTCGTAGATGCCGCGCACGTCGAGCACCGGCGAGTGGTACGAGATCATGATCCCGTCCGAGCGCCCGAAATCGTCGGCCGCGCCGTAATTGAAACCGCGCGACTGGTTGCCGAACGCGTATTGCGCCTGCACGTCGAACCCGCCGATCACGGGGCTGTGGTACTCGATGTTGTTGCTCGTCTGCTGCCAGTTGCGGCCGCGCACGAGCGAGGCCGACGAGAACGCCTGCTGCACGAACGGATCGAATTCCCACACGCCGTCGCTGTCGATGAACAGGTTGCGACCGGCCTGCAGCTGGCCCCACGTGTCGCTCTTCAGCCCGACGTACGCGCGCCGCGACCAGAGGCGGCCGCCGCCGGTGCGGCCGTTCATCACCTGGAACGCGGTCTCGAGGTTGAACACGGTCGACATCCCGCCGCCGAGATCCTCGACGCCCTTCAGCCCGAACATGCTGGTGCCCCAGTCGCCGCCTTCGGCGCTCCAGCGCGTCGCGCTGCCGTTCGGCGTCGCGATGTGGTTGAGGTATTCGACGCCGCCGTCGATACGGCCGTACAGCGTCACGCTGGTCTGCGCGATCGCCACCGCCGGTGCGGCGGCCGCGATCAGCGATGCGAAGTATGTGAGTCGCAAAGTGATGCCCCCTCGGAGTCTCGACCGTCCGACGCGCGCCCCATGCGCGCGCCCGGTCATCCGCGATCGATCGAAAACCGACCGGGCCCCGCCGCGCACAGCGCGAGCAGGCCGCCCGAGATCGCGATGTTCTTGTAGAAATGAATCATGTTGTTGATCTGCTCGCCGCCCGTCATCGTCCAGTAGCGGTGGCCGATGAGCGCGGTGCCGATCGTGTACAGCGCAAGCAGCAGCGCGAGCGGCCGCGTCTGGAAGCCGACCAGGATCGCGATCCCGACGACGAGTTCCATCACGACCGCGATCGCGGCGGACACGATCGGCGCGGGCGCGCCTTCGGTGCCCATGAATGCGATCGTGCCGGAGAAGTCGACGATCTTCTTCCAGCCGAACATCACGAACAGGATCACGAGCAGGATACGGGCAAGCAGCAGCAGCACATCGCGCTGGGACGCGAGAAACGGTTGGTTCGGTGTCATGGTATTGATCAACGAAAGACGATGCGCGCGATGCGCACCGCATTGCGAACGAACCGGAGCGGGCGGCCGCCTGTGCCGCCCGCCCCGCTCTGCAACAACCGGCATCGGGCCCGCCCGATGTGCTGTGCTCCTCCTGTTCCCATAGGTTGCGCCGTGTCGGCGCGACCGACTGCGTCAGCGCAGCTTCGCGACGTCCTGTTCCGTCACCTTCGCCGCCGGATTGCCGAACTGCGCGGTCAGGTAGTTCGTCAGCGCGGCGATCTGCGCATCGTTCAGATCGTAGCGGAAAGCGGGCATCCCGATATCCTCGCTGCCGATCTTGCGCTGCACGCCGTTCAGGATCACCTGCACGAGGTTCGACGGGTTCGACGCACCGACCGTGGAGTTGTGGAACAGCGACGGGTAATAGCCGTCCGGCGTGCCCTTGCCCTGCATCTGGTGGCACGTCGCGCAGTTGCCGAGATACAGCCGCGCCGGATCGATGCCCGACGACGCGAGCGCGACGCCGCGCAGCTTCAGCCCGTCCTCGGCCGGCTTGCCCCACGACGACCGCGGCTGCTTCGCGTTGCTGTCGCCAACGGCCGGCACCGTGCGGACGTACGTGGCGATCGCACCGATGTCCGCTTCGGTCATCTTCGAGAAGCTGTGCTCGACCGCTTCGGCCATCGGCCCGGCCGCCTGCGCGACGCCCGGCACGCTGCCGGTGCGCAGATACTGCACGAGCTGCTGCTGCGTCCAGCTGCCGATCCCCGCGTTCGGGTCCGACGTGATGTTGTAGCCGTCCCAGCCCGCGAGCACCGACCCGGCGAGGAAGCTGCCGCCGGTTTCGTCGAGCGACTTCTCCTGCATCGCGATGCCGCGCGGCGTGTGGCACGTGCTGCAGTGCGCGAGACCCTGCACCAGATACGCCCCGCGATTCCATTCGGCGCTCTGCGACGGCTTCGGCTGGTACGGGCCGTCCTTCAGGAACAGCCAGTTCCAGATCTTCAGCGGCCAGCGCATGCTGAGCAGCGCGGGAATCTCGTTCTTCGGCGGCGCCTGCTTGACCGGCTCGACGCCGTGCATGAAGTAGGCGTACAGCGCGCGCACGTCGTCGTCGGTGATCTTCGCGTACGACACGTACGGCATCGCCGGATACAGGTTGTCGCCGTTCTTCGACACGCCGTGCCGCACCGCGCGCTCGAAGTCCTCGAACGTCCATTTGCCGATGCCCGTATCGGGATCGGGCGTGATGTTGCTCGTGTAGACCTTGCCGAGCATCGGCACCGGCATGCCGAGGCCGCCCGCGTACGGCTTGCCGCCCTTCACGGTGTGGCAGGCCATGCAGTCGCCGGCCGTCGCGAGATATTCGCCGCGCTTGACCAGCGCCGGATCGGCCGCGTCGGCCGCGCGCGCGAGGCCCGGCAACGCGAGGCAGCCGGCGATGAGGAAAGTGAGAGTAGATTTCCGCACGGTCAGACTTCCTTCTTCAGCGTGTCCGACATCCGCAGCGCGAGCGCGGCGATCGTCAGCGTCACGTTTACGGTACCGACGGTCGGCATCGTCGCGCTGCTCGAAATGAACAGGTTCGGATGGTCGAACGTGCGGCAGTCCTTGTCGACGACGGAGTCGCGCGCGTCGGCGCCCATGATCGTCGAGCCCGTGATGTGATTGTTCGGCGCGAATTCGTCGTTGAACACGACGTCCGTGCCGCCGAGCACCTTCGCGGCGGTCGCGTAGACCTCGCGCGTGTGCGCGGCGCCGCGCTTCACGTAGTCGTCGATCGCATACGTGATCTCCGGGCGCGGAATGCCGATCGCGTCGGTCGCCGTCTTGCTCGGCACGATGCGGTTCTCGGGTTGCGGCAGGATTTCGTGGAAGCAGTCGAACTGCACGTAGCGTGCGGAACGGTCGCGGATCTGCGCGTCGAGCTCGTCGGGCTTCATCAGCTTGCCCGCCTTGAAGATCTTCTGCGTCTCCTGGTCGATGCGCGACAGGTTCGACAGGTGGATCTTCTTCGCCGCTTCGGTCGCGCGGAACGGACCGTCGCGGAAACCGATCAGCGAGGTCATCTCCTGCGGGCCGCGGCCCGGCCACAGCTTCTCGCTCGCATAGAACGACACGCCGGTGCCCGGATGGTCCATCAGGTTGCGGCCGACCATGTCCGAGCTGTTCGCGACGCCGTTCGGGAAATCGCGGTTCGCGGACATCAGCAGGATCTTCGGCGTCTCGATGCCGTTCGCGGCGAGCACGAAATACTTGCCTTCGACGCGATGCTCGGCGCCCGTCTTGTCCTTGTAGAGCGCCGCGACGATGCGCTTGTCCGGACCCGTCTCGAGCTTGTAGACGACCGCGTTCTCGATCAGCTTCGCGCCCGCGCGTTCGGCCTTCTCGACGTGCACGATGCCGTTGTACATCGCGCCGATCGGGCAGATCGGCATGCAGTTGTTGTTGCCGCAACAAGTCGGGCGGCCGTCGTACGGGCGGCTGTTGCGCGCGACCGGCTCGGTCACGACATGGAACTTCGGATCGTAGTTGTTCAGCGCCGTCTTGATCGTCTGCTCGTTGAACGACAACGGCAGCGGCGGCATCGGATACGGCTGCTTGCGCGGCGAGTACAGATCTTCCTCGGGGCCCGGGCCCCACACGCCGAGCTCTTCCTCCGCGCGCTGATAGTACGGCTCGAGATCGTCGTACTGGATCGGCCAGTCGCGGCCGACGCCGTACACGCTCTTCATCTTGAAGTCGTTCGGAATGAAGCGCCACGCCGACGCGGCCCAGTGCCACGTCGTGCCGCCCACCGCGCGGATGTACTGCGAGTTGAACTTGTGCTCGCCCTTCAGGATCAGGTAGTCGTTCGGCGGGCCGTACTCGGGATGCGGCGCCCACGGGCTCGACGGGTACGGCGCCATGAAGTCCATCTTGTCGGGCTGATTGCGGAAGCGCTCGACGATTTCCCAGCGCGGCATGCGCGGGCCCGCTTCGAGCAGGATCACCGCCTTGCCGGCCATCGCGAGCTGATGCGCGACGATCGCGCCCGCGACACCCGATCCCACGACGACGACGTCGGCCTTTTGCGTATCGGTATCGGCCATCAGGCTTGCCTCTCGATCGGTTTGTCGGCCCAGAAGCCGGGTTTGTTGGGGCAATACGAACGGATCACGAGCGTATCGGACACGACGCCGAACATTAATGCTTCCTCGTACGTAATCACGACGTTGTCGACGATGCCGAGATACCAGGCTTCGAGGATCGTCAGTGCAAGCGATTCCTGTTCAGGCGTCAGCGAACCGGACGCGAGCGCGCCGGCGAGCTGCGGCAGGCTGTCGGCCGTCTTGAACGAGCCTTTCTGCAGCGCCTGCAGCAGGCGCTCGCCGATCACGCGGCTCAGCCCTTTCTTGCCGGTCAGCGATTCGGAAAGCGTCATGAACGTATCGAGCGGCGCAGTGCCGGGGTTGTCTGCAAGCGCCCGCAATGTCAGCGAACCCGTGAGGCCCGCTGCGGTCAGCGCCAGCGCGCCTTGCAACCATTGACGCCGCGTGATGCCTGATGCGGCTGCGTCGCCGTGGCGACGCGAGTGGGGAGTGTTGTCGTTGTGCATGTTTCCTTCTCTCGAACACCGGATTCGGGAAAACCACGCTTGATATTTCTCAAAAATCGGCGCGGACCTGAAATGTACGCGCACATTCCGGAACGGACAATGCTTTTATAGTCCATTCAATGTGTCGTCATTCGTAACGATCGCCATTTCGCTGCATTTTTGTGTCGTCGGCGCGACACGCGCGCGACACGAAGCATGTCGCGTTCCGCCTCACAGACGCTCGGTTAGAATCGCGTGCAATCAAACAGAAAGCTTCCCTCCGAGGGCATCGAGCGATGAAGCAACGCAAACACGATAACAAACCTGAGCGAATCCATCATCCCGATCGCGCTCGTCGTCTCTGGCAGGCCGCAGCACTCGCGGCGCTCGCCGGCGCCGCGGCGCTGTCGCTGCAGGCAGGCGCGGCGCGCACCGTCAGCGTCTCGCCGCAAGGCACCGTCACCGAAGTCCGGCAGGCCGTCGTCAAGTTCGACGAAGCGATGGTCGCGTTCGGCTCGGCGTCCGCGCCGAATCCGGCGCGCGTGACCTGCACCGACGCGGCCGCCGCGCGCGGCCAGGGCCATTGGCTCGACGACAAGACGTGGGTCTACGATTTCGAAAACGACCTGCCGCCCGGCGTTCGGTGCGCGGTCGCACTGAACGACACGCTGCGTTCGGTCGCAGGCAACGCGCTCGGCGGCCCGCATCGCTTCGCGTTTCAAACGGGCGGACCGTTCCCGGTATCGGTGCGGCCCGGCGCGCGCGAGATCGAGGAGCGGCAGGTGTTCGTGCTGAAGCTGAACGGCCCGGCCGACGAGCGCTCGGCGCTCGCGAACATCTGGTGCGAAGCGGCCGGCATCGGCAACCGGATCCCCGTCGCGGCCGCGGACGGCGCGACGCGCACCGCGCTGCTCGACCACTTCGGCTGGAAGCGCGACGCCGCGCGCGTGCTGACGCTGCAATGCGCGCAGGCGCTGCCGGCCAGCGCGAAGATGCAGCTCGTGTACGGCAAGGGCGTCGCGAGCCCGAGCGGCATCGCGAACGAGACGGAGCGGCGCTTCGACTTCACCGTGCGCGCGCCGTTCGCCGCGAGCTTTTCGTGCGAGCGCGAGAACGCGAACGCGCCCTGCACGCCGCTGCGTCCGCTGACGCTGACCTTCAATGCGCCGATCGCGCGCAAGGACGCGGAAGCGATCCGGCTGCGCGGGCCGGACGGCGCCCTGTCGCCGACCTTCGCAGCCGACGATTGCAGCGACGAAGTGACGACCGTCACGTTCGCCGCACCGTTGCCCGCGCAGGCCGCGCTGACGATCGAGCTGCCCTCGCGGCTGCACGACGTGACGGACCGCCCGCTCGCGAACGCGGATCTGTTCCCGCTCGCGACACGCACCGCGCCGATGCCGCCGCTCGCGAAGTTTTCGTCGGGCACGTTCGGCATCGTCGAGCGTTTCGCCGAGCCCGATACGCCGGCACTCGTGCCCGTCACGCTGCGCAACGTCGAAGCCGACCTGCACGTCGCGGGCCTGAACGCCGGCGATGCGCAATTCTCGAACCTGAGGGTCGACGACGACACGGCGATCCGCGAATGGATGCGCAACGTCGAGCGTTTCGACAACTGGGCGATGACGGCCGGCGCGATCGACGAACGGATGCCCGGCCTGCTGACGCGCAAGGGCCAGCATCCTGTCTACGTGCCGCTCGCGGCCGGCGAGCGGATGCCGGCGCCGAAGGATCGCCGCATCGACGTGCGCTCGCTGTCGCTGCTCGGCGGCGAGCGCGGCGTGCAGACGCTCACGCTGCCGAAGGCCGACCCGAAGACGCTGCGCCCGTTCGAGGTCGTCGGCGTGCCGATCGACAAGCCGGGCTTCTACGTGCTCGAACTCGCGTCGCCGGCGCTCGGCCGCTCGCTGCTTGCGAAGCCGTCGACGATGTACGTGCGCACCGCGGTGCTCGTCACGAACCTCGGCGTGCATCTGAAACAAGGCCGCGACAACAACCTCGTCTGGGTGACGACGCTCGACAAGGGCAAGCCGGTGCCGAACGCGCAGATCCGCGTGTCGGACTGCAACGGCGACGAGATCGCGTCCGGCAAGACCGATGCGCAAGGCCTGCTGAAGATCGACGGGCCGTTCGAGCCGAACCGTGAATGCAAGTCGTCGGAGACCTTCAACGACTACTTCGTGTCGGCGCGCGTCGACGATCCGAAGACGGGCCGCGACATGGCCTTCGTCAGCTCGAACTGGAACCGCGGGATTGAGGCGTGGCGCTTCAACGTGCCGACCGACACCGACCATGCGCCGACCGTGCGCGCGCACACGGCGTTCGACCGCACGCTGCTGCGCGCGGGCGAAACCGTCTCGATGAAGCATTTCGTGCGCACCGAGACGCTGCAGAGCCTCGCGTTCCCGTCGCAGTATCCGGCGCGCGTGACGATCCGCCATCTCGGCAGCGGCCAGACCTACAAGCTGCCGCTCACGTGGGCCGCCGACCATAGCGCGGACACGCAGTTCGCATTGCCGGCCGCCGCGAAGCTCGGCGAATACAGCGTCGAGCTCGAAGACGGCCCGGACGATGCGCCGACCAGCAGTCTCTACAGCGGCAGCTTCCGCGTCGAAGCGTTCCGGCTGCCGGTGCTGAAAGGCACGATCGGCGCGCGCGATGCGCAGACGAGCCCGCTCGTCGCCGCGAAGGAAGCGCCGCTCGCGGTGCAGATCGACTACGTGTCGGGCGGCGGCGCATCGAACCTGCCGGTGCAGGTGTCGGCGCTGATGAAATGGGCCTCGCCGCCGTTCGCCGACCGCTTCGAGGATTTCAGCTTCACGCCGCATCGTCCCGACACCGGCGACGGCATGGCCGACGACGACGAACAGGACGGCGACGGCCGATCGTCCGCGAACAGCGACCCCGACGCGACGAAGCTGATCGCCGACAAGCTGCCGCTGACGCTCGACCGCAACGGCGCCGGCGCGATCACGCTGAAGGGGCTGCCCGACATCGACGCGCCGAAGCGCATTGCGCTCGAAGCGACCTTCGCGGATCCGAACGGCGAAGTGCAGACGATCCGCGGCGACACGATGCTGTGGCCCGCCGCGGTGGTGGCCGGGATCAAGGCCGGCCGCTGGGTGTCGGTCGGCCAGCGCGTGCCGGTGCAGGCGCTCGCGGTCGACCTGCAGGGCAAGCCGCGCGCATCGGTGCCGATCGAGATCAAGGGCGTCGCACGGATCACGACGTCGTCGCGCAAGCGCATGGTCGGCGGCTTCTATGCGTACGACAACAAGAGCGACACGCGCGACCTCGGCGTGCTGTGCTCGGGCAAGACCGACGACAAGGGCCGCATGGCCTGCGACGCGACGCTCGATCAGGCCGGCAACGTGCAGCTGATCGCCGTCGCGAAGGACGGCGACGGCCGCTCGTCGAACGCCTCGACGTCGGTATGGGTCACGCGCGAGGACGAACTCTGGTTCGGCGGCGACAACACCGACCGCATCGACGTGATCCCGGAGAAAACCGCGTACGAGCCCGGCGAGACCGCGCGCTTCCAGGTGCGCATGCCGTTCCGCTACGCGACCGCGCTCGTCGCGGTCGAGCGCGGCGGCGTGATGGAAACGCACGTCGTCGAACTGAACGGCAAGAATCCGACGGTCGACCTGAAGGTCGACGCAAGCTGGGGGCCGAACGTCTACGTGTCGGTGCTCGCGCTGCGCGGCCGGATTCGCGAGGTGCCGTGGTATTCGTTCTTCACGTGGGGCTGGAAGGCGCCGGTCGAATGGGCGCGCGCGTTCTGGCGCGAAGGCCGCCACTACGAGGCGCCGACCGCGTTCGTCGATCTGTCGAAACCCGCGTTCCGCTACGGTCTCGGCGAGATCAAGGTCGGCACCGGCGTGCACCGGCTCGGCGTCACCGTGACGACCGACGCGACGCGCTATACGGTGCGCAGCACCGCACGCGCGCAGGTCAAGGTCACGCTGCCGAACGGGCAGCCGGCGCCGGCCGGCACGCAGATCGCGGTCGCGGCCGTCGACGAGGCGCTGCTCGAACTGATGCCGAACGCGAGCTGGGATCTGCTCGACGCGATGCTGCGGCGTCGCGCATACGGCGTCGAGACCGCGACCGCGCAGATGGAAATCGTCGGCCGCCGGCACTTCGGGCGCAAGGCCGTGCCGGCGGGCGGCGGCGGCGGCAGCGCACCGACGCGCGAGCTGTTCGACACGCTGCTGCTGTGGAACCCGCGCGTGACGCTCGACGCGAACGGCAGCGCGACCGTCAACGTGCCGCTGAACGATGCGCTCACGCGCTTTCGCATCGTCGCGATCGCGGCCGTCGGCGCCGATCGCTTCGGCACCGGCAGCACGTCGATCCGCAGCACGCAGGATCTGCAGCTGATCTCCGGGCTGCCGCCGCTCGTGCGCGAAGGCGATGCGTTCCGCGCGCAGATCACGCTGCGCAATACGACGGACCGCGCGATGCAGGTCGCCGTGACGCCGCGCGTGACGGGGCTCGACCTCGCACCGCAGACCGTCTCGATCGCGGCGAACGCGGCCGCCGAGGTCGGCTGGACCGTGACCGTGCCCGAGCAGGCGCTCGACGCGACGGGCGCGCTGAACTGGCGCATCGAAGCGGCCGAGCAAGGCGGCAAGCGCGCGTCCGATGCGCTGGCCGTCGCGCAAAAGGTCGTGCCCGCGTTGCCGGTGACCGTGCAGCAGGCGACGCTCGCGCAGGTCGACGGCACGCTGACGGTGCCCGTTTCGGCGCCGGCCGGCGCCGTCGCCAATGCGCAGGGTGCGCCGCGCGGCGGCATCGCGGTGTCGCTGCAGTCGAAGCTCGCGGACGGCCTGCCCGGCGTGCGGCGCTGGTTCGAGCGCTATCCGTACCGCTGCCTCGAGCAGCAGACCTCGCGCGCGATCGGCCTGCGCGATGCCGCGCAATGGCAGGCGCTGGTCGCGCGCATGCCCGTCTATCTCGACGGCGACGGGCTCGCCAGCTACTTCCCGCCGGCGTCCGACGACGCGCACTCGGGCAGCCCCACGCTGTCGTCCTATCTGCTCGTCGTATCCGACGAAGCCGGCCGGCTCGATCCGCGCTTCGCGCTGCCGGAAGACCTGCGCACGCAGCTCGAGGCCGGGCTCGCGCGCTTCGTCGACGGACGCATCGAGCGCAACAGCTGGGCGCCGCGCCAGGACCGCGACCTGCGCAAGCTCGCGGCGATCGAGGCGCTGTCGCGCTACGGCGCCGCGCAAGGCCGGATGCTCGGATCGATCGAGATCGCGCCGAACCAATGGCCGACGTCCGCGCTGATCGACTATCACGCGATCCTCACGCGCGTGAAGGACATCCCGCAGCGCGACGAGAAACGCGCGCAGGTCGAGCAGATCCTGCGCGCGCGCCTCACCTATCAGGGCACGCAGCTCGTGTTCTCGACGGCGCGCGACGACGATCTGTGGTGGCTGATGACGAGCAACGAGACCAACGCAGCACGCCTCGCGCTCGAATTCGCGGGCGATCCGGCGTGGAAGGACGAGATGCCGCGCGTGACGGCCGGCCTGCTCGCGCTGCAACGGCAAGGGGCTTGGCAGACGACGACGTCGAACGCGCTCGGCCTGCTCGCGGTCGAGCGCTTCTCGCGCACTTACGAGAGCGCGCCCGTCGCCGGCACGACGAAGGTCGCGCTCGGCGGCAACGAGCGCACGATCGCGTGGTCGCAGCCGCCCGCGGCCGGCGACGCACCGGCATCGGCCACCGCCGCGACGCGCGCGGCCGCCGCACGCAGCGTGCTGATGCCGTGGCCGCGCACGTCGCAGGCGCCCGCCACGCTGTCCGTCACGCAGGACGGCACGGGCCGTCCGTGGGCGACCGTCGAAAGCCTCGCGGCCGTGCCGCTGCGCGCGCCGTTCGCGGCCGGCTACCGGATCACGAAGACGGTCACGCCCGTGCAGCCGGCCGTCAGCGGCGTGCTGACGCGCGGCGACGTCGTGCGCGTGCATCTCGACATCGACGCGCAGAGCGACATGACGTGGGTCGTCGTCAACGATCCGATTCCGTCCGGCGCGACGATCCTCGGCTCGGGCCTCGCCCGCGATTCCGAAGTCGCGACGCAGGACGAGAAGCGGCCCGACGGCGCCTGGCCCGCGTTCGTCGAACGCGACTTCGACGGCTACCGCGCGTACTACGACTATTTGCCGAAGGGCAAATTCTCGGTCGAATATACGGTGCGGCTGAACAACGTCGGCACGTTCGGGCTGCCGCCGACGCGCGTCGAGGCGCTGTACGCGCCGTCGGTGTACGGGCTGTGGCCGAATCCGCCGGTCACCGTGAAGCCGGCCGCCGCGAGCCGGCCGTGAGCGCGACGCCCGCGCCAAAGTCGGCGCGGCCCGCGCGGGCCGCAGGCCGCCTGTTGCTCGCGATCGCGATCGCGCTCGCCGCGCCGGCCGTCGCGCACGCGCTGCCGAGCTACGACGACGTACGCGGCGCGTGGCGCAGCACCGACTGGGTGCTGCTCGCCCGCGACGGCACACCGCTGCAGCGCACGCGCGTCGATCTGACCGAGCGGCGCGGCGACTGGGTGTCGCTCGCCGACGTCTCGCCCGCGTTTCGCGAAGCGATCGTCGTGTCCGAGGACAAGCGCTTCTATGCGCATAGCGGCGTCGACTGGCGTGGGATCGCGGGTGCGGCGTGGGGCAATCTCTGGAACGAGCGCACGCGCGGCGCGTCGACGGTGACGATGCAGCTCGCGGGGCTGCTCGGCGATTCGCCGCGTCGTTCGGGGCAGCGCTCGCTGCCGCAGAAGGCCGTGCAGGCGATGGACGCGCTGCGCCTCGAACGCAGCTGGCGCAAGGACCAGATTCTCGAGGCCTATCTGAACCTCGTGCCGTTTCGCGGCGAGACGGTCGGGCTCGCCGCGCTGTCGCAGGTGCTGTTCGCGAAGGCGCCGTCCGGCCTCGATACGCGCGAGGCCGCGATCGCCGCCGCGCTCGTGCGCGCGCCGAATGCGACGCCGGCGAAGGTCGCCGAACGCGCGTGCCGGATCCTGCGCGACATGCACGCCGCCGACGCTTGCGCGTCGCTCGACGGCTACGTGCAGCTCGTCACGGCGCGCCCTGCCGCCGCCGTCCGCGACGACGGCGCGGCGCTCGCACCGCATTTCGCGCGGCGCATCGCCGCCGAAGTACGGCCGGCCGCCGGCGCGCGCGTGCGCTCGACGCTCGATGCGTCGCTGCAGCGCTTCGCGCGCGATACGCTGACGCGCGCGCTCACCGAGCTGAACGCGCCCGCGCACCGGCGCAACGTGCAGGACGGCGCGGTCGTCGTGCTCGACAACGCGACGGGTGAAATCCGGGCGTGGGTCGGCTCGTCCGGCGCGCTGTCGAGCACACGCGACGTCGACGCCGTGCTCGCGCCGCGTCAGGCCGGTTCGACGCTGAAGCCGTTCCTGTACGCGCAGGCGATCGACGAGAAGCGGCTGACCGCGGCGTCGCTGCTCGACGACGCACCGATCAACCTCGCGGCCGGCGGCGGGCTGTACATCCCGCAAAACTACGACAAGGACTTCAAGGGCTGGGTCAGCGTGCGCAGCGCGCTCGGCGGCTCGCTGAACGTGCCGGCCGTGCGCACGCTCGTGCTCGTCACGCCGCACCGCTTCGCGCGCACGCTGACCGCGCTCGGCCTGCCGCTCGCGCAGGAAGGCGACTACTACGGCTTCAGCCTCGCGCTCGGCAGCGCGGACGTCACGCTGCTGTCGCTGACGAACGCCTACCGCGCGCTCGCGAACGGCGGCGTCGCGCGCAAGGTCGTCGACCTGCCCGTGCCGGCGCCGGCGTCCGGTGCCGCGTCGCCCGCGCGGGCAACGGAGGGCACGCGCGTGTTCAGCGAAGCGGCCAGCTTCATCGTCACCGACATCCTCGCCGACAACAACGCGCGCGTGCGCACGTTCGGCTTCGACAACCCGCTCGCGACGCGCTTTTTCTCGGCGGTGAAAACCGGCACGAGCAAGGACATGCGCGACAACTGGACGGTCGGCTACACGTCGCGCTATACGGTCGGCGTGTGGGTCGGCAATGCGGACGGCTCGCCGATGTGGGACGTGTCGGGCGTGACGGGCGCGTCGCCGGTCTGGTCGGCGATCGTCGGCTATCTGCACCGCGACGTGCCGAGCCGCGCGCCGCGCGCGCCGTCCGGTGTCGAAGCGCGCCGCATCGCGTTCGAGCGCGACGTCGAACCGTCGCGCAACGAATGGTTCGTCGCGGGCACCGCGCTCGACACGATCCGCCTCGCGGCGCCGGTCACGCCCGACAAGAACGGCACGCGTGCGCCGTTGACGATCGGCGCGCCGACCGACGGTACGATCTTCGCGATCGATCCCGACATTCCGCCGCAGCACCAGCGGATCTGGTTCGAGCGCACGGCCGGTCGCGCGACGCGGTTCGCGTGGCGGCTCGACGACAAGGTGATCGGGCACGGCGATCGCATCGCATGGATGCCGTGGCCGGGACGGCACCGGCTCGAACTCGTCGATGCGCGCGGCAACGTCGCCGATGCGATCGGCTTCGAGGTGCGCGGCGCGTTCGCCAAACCGAACGCGCGCAAGCCGTAACGGCGGGCGCGCGTCGGTTCGCTGGCCGTGCGCGGAAGCCGCGGGCCGGCGTGGGCGACAGTCCCGCTTGTTTCAGTTACCCGACGCCGCGTCGCGCGTCGCCGCCGCGTTTCGTCCCTGCCCGCTCGCACGCCGCCCGCGGAAGCCGGGTTTCGGCGCATGCGACAGTACGGCTTGCTTCGGGTGCCCGACGCCGCATCGTGCACCTCCCCGTTCCGTCGCCACAACCGACAAGCACCGCGCAAATCCCGGACATAGAATAGGAGCGGCGCCCCGCGCGCCCGACTCCGGTTGCCCCTTTTCTCCGAGCGTCCGCGACCATGAACCCTCTCGCCCTGCGCTTCATCCGCTTCGCGCTGAGCACCGGCTGCGCCGCCGCGCTGACGGCGCTCGCGGCCTGCAACGGCGACGCGTGCTTCGGCCTCGACGTCTGCTTCAACGACGGCACGCAGCCCGTCACGGTGTCGGGCACGGCCGCGACCGGCCATGCGCTCGCCAGCGCACCGGTGACCGTCAGTTGCGCGCAAGGCTCGGCGACGACGCTGACCGACGGCGGCGGCCACTACCGCGTCACCGTCGACGCGACGGTGCCCTGCGTGATCGCCGTGACGTCGGGCGGCACGACGCTGCATTCGCTCACCTATGCGGGCGGCACCTTCAACACGACGCCCGAAACGGAATTGCTGCTCGTCTACCTCGCCGCGCAACTGGGCACGAATACGGCCGGCGTGATCGGCAATTTCCAGGGCACCGCGCGCTATCGGCAGGCAATGGGCAGGGCGGACGCGGTGCAGGCCGCGCAATCGGTCGTGGTCGCGAATCTGCAGCAGCAATACACCGCCACGCTCTCGACACCGGCGTTCCTGACGACACCGTTCACGGTCGGTCAACCGGGCGTCGACGGCGATCTCGACGCGCTCGCAAAGGCCGGCGCGATCGACTCGAACGGGATGCCGGCTGCGGCGGCCGTTGCGCTGCTGACGCAGGCCGGCGCGGCCCATCCGCTCTGAACGCCGCGGGCGCTTACGCGGTCTCGCCGCTCCCGCATGCGACGCTCGCAGCCTGCTGCTGCGTCAGATAGCGCAGCAGCTTCGTCACCATCCAGACGACGACGAACGACAGCGCGACGAAGAACAGCGCGAGCGGCGTCAGCACCTGCACCGACACGAAGCCGGCGAGCCCCATCATCGCGGACGATACGAGCAGCAGCGCGCAGCCGAGAATCGCGCTCGTGAGCCCCGCGATATGCGGAAACAGCGAATTGCCCTTGGCCATCAGCGTCGGATACATCGCGCCTGCGCAGAAGCCCATCACGAGCACCGGCGTCGCGAGCGTCCAGACGCGCAGGCCGACGGTCAGCGCGAGCACGAGCATCGCGACGGCCGCGCACGCCATCACGCGCGCGCCGATGCGCAGCCGCTGCTCGGCGCTCGGCAGGCCGCGTCCGTGAATCCGGTTCGACAGGCCGCCGAGGAAATACATCAGCCCGATGCCGAGCGCGAGATAGCCGAAGAACGTCGGCGGCTGGTGCAGCGTGTTCTGCACCATGAACGGGCCGACGATGTTGAACACGAGCAGGATGCTGTAGCACAGCCCTTGCGCGAGGAAGCAGCTCTGGAATACCGGGCTCGCCAGCACCTTGCCCGCATTCGCGATCAGCGTGCGCGGCTCGAGATGAACGGGCTTCGGCAAGGTCTCGCGGTAGCGCCAGAGCAGCGCCCACATCACGAGCGAATAGACGAGCAGGAACACGAGGCACGCGCGCCAGCCGAACCAGGTCTGCAGATGCGCGCCGATCACCGGCGCGATGATCGGCGCGAGCCCCCAGGCGATCGACATGTAGGTGAACGCGTGCATCAGCGCCTGCCCCGAGAACGAATCGGTGATGATCGCCTTCGCGAGCAGGTTCGTCGTTGCGATTCCGAAACCCTGCAGACAGCGCGCGAGCACGAAGGTCTCGAGGTTCGGCGCGCCGAGCGACAGCAGGCAGCCGATCGTATAGATCACGAGACCGAACGCGAGCACGCGCTTGCGGCCGTACGCGTCGGCGATCGGGCCGAAGATCAGCTGACCGAGCGCATATGCGGCCATGTAGCCCGACACGCTCGACTGGATCGCCTGCGGCGTCGTCGCGAACGAGCGTGCCATGTCGGGCAGTGCGGGCACGTAGATGTCGATCGCGAGCTGGCCGGCGGAAGCGAACAGGCAGATCAGGAACAGCAGGAAGCGCGGCGAGTTCGACTCGCGCGCGGAAGCGAGTGTGGGATTCATGACGACGGGAACGATTCGAACGGCGGCGACGCATCGCCACGTCGTTCGAAATGCGAACACGTGTGCGCGGCGCGTGGGTGCGTATTGTGCCTGTTGTTGCGCGACACGATGCGATTCTCCCTGGCACGGGTGCGGTTGAACCCGGATTGCCGCGACCGGCCGCGTGTGCGTCGTCCGGCCCGCCGCCGCCCCGCCCGCCGTGCCGCCGCGGCCCGGCGCCTGTCCCGATTTTTAATTCTGACTTAAGCTTCTCGACGCATAGTCACGGTGGCTCGCTGCGCGAGCCGCACGATGAAGTGGAATGTCATTCGATCAGTTTCGCTCGATGGAGAAACAACTATGCGATTCCGTTCGTACATGGCGGCGGGCGCGCTGGCACTGATGCCGGTCCTCGCTCTGGCCGGTCAGGCAGCAACGGCCCCCGCCGCGCAACCGATGTTCGTCAATGTGAACGGGCAGGCGGTGCCCGTGAAGGCCGAGACGCGCGTCGTGCAAACGGCCGCCGGTCCGATGAAGGTCAGCACGTGGAGCTGGCATAGCCCGAACGGCAGTGCGAGCTTCGAGATGCAGACCTCGACCGGCGGCATGCCGCCGGCCGCCGCGCTCCGGCAAATCCAGGCCGCCGAGCTGCAGATGCGCGCCGCCCAGGCGCAGATGGTCGCGATGCAGCAGCAGATGATGGCGCTCCAGCATGTCGCGCTCGCGAATGCGTTCGCGATGCCGATGCCGCAGCCGGTCGCCTTCGCGATGCCGATGTGGGCGATGCCGGAGCCCGTCGTCGTGCTCGTGCCGGCGCAGCCGCCCGCGAAACGCCCGGCCGCACCCGCCGTGCCGGCCGCGCGCGGCCCGCAGGTCAACATCTGACGCACTGCGTACGCCTCGCATGCCAGAACCGCCGGCACGTGCCGGCGGTTTTTTTATGTCCTCCCGCAGCGAGCGCGGGACTTCTCGGTACTTTCCGCCGGTTGACACGCGGCCCCGCCCTCCGCCTATACTCCCCGCAGCGCCAACGGATTGTTGAACAATCCACCATCCGAATTGACGCCTGACCGGCCACTGCAAAGGCTTCCGGCCGACCGTCCGTATCCGCCACCTTCGTCGAGAGCAACGCGTCATGTCCAGCTATCCCGCCGCTTACCAGGTCACCAAAGGCTCCGTCCTGAACGTCGACAAATCGTTCTATGCCGCGATCGCGCAGCGTCGCGACGCGCGCGAGCGCATCGAATCGCACGTCGTGCCGATCCGCAGCGGGTTCGCCTGGACCGTTCCGGCCGGCCACGTGTTCCGGATCGTCACGCTCGAAGGGCCGCAAGTCGCCGATCTGAACATGTGGAACCTGCACAATCCGCGCGAGCGGATGTGGGCATCGCGCACGCGTCAGCTGCAGGCGGCGCACGTGACGACGTTCGATCGCCTGTGGTCGACGCTGCCGTATCTGCGTCCGATGGCGACGATCACCGACGACACGCTCGCCAACTACGGCGTCGACGGCGACGGCGGCCGCGTGCACGACCTGCTCGGCACGCGCTGCGATCCGTACGTCAACAAGCTGCTGACGGGCGAGGACTTCCATTTCCACTGTCACTCGAATCTCGTGCGCGCGGTTGCGCCGTACGGGCTGACCGAATTCGACGTGCACGACGTGCTGAACGTGTTCCAGTGCACGGGCCTGAACGACGACGACAAATACTTCATGAAAGCCTGCCCGGCGAAACCGGGCGACTATCTGGAGTTCTTCGCCGAGATCGATCTGCTGTGCGCGATGTCGACGTGCCCGGGCGGCGATCTGTCGGTGCCGATGTGGGGGCCCGACGCGCGCGATCCGATCGACGTGTGCCGTCCGCTCGGCGTCGAGATCTACCGGCTCGATCCGGGCCTGCTCGCCGGCTGGTCGTCGCCTGCCGTCGCGCCGTATCGCGGCCAGCACGGCATGCAGCCGCCGCAGGCGAGCTGGCAGCACGACGGCAAGGCGTGACGAAGCCCGTAGAATGGCGAAACGCCGCCGGCCGGCCACGCCGGCGGCGATCGGACAGGAGCGAACGGACAGCATGGCAAGCGAAAAAGCGAGAGGACAATCGGTCGCCGACCGGATCAGCCATCAATTGCGCGAGCACATCATCAGCGGCAAGCTGCCGCCCGGCACCGCGCTGATCGAGATGGACCTCGCCGCCGAATACGGCACGTCGCGCAATTCGCTCCGCGAAGTCCTGCATCTGCTCGGCCGCGAAGGACTCGTCACGTTCGTGCGGCACAAGGGCGTGGTCGTGCGCACGCTGAATCGCCAGGACGTACGCGATCTGTACGTCGCGCGCCGCACGCTCGAACTGCATGCGCTGAATACGGCCGAGCTCGCGCAACCGGCGCTGCTCGACAAGATGCAGTCGGCGATCCGCGCGGCCGAGCGCGAACTCGCGAAAGAGAACTGGCAGGCCGTCGGCACGCATAGCCTGCGGTTTCATCAGCATATCGTCGCGCTGCAGAAGTCCGCGCTGCTCGACGAATTCTTCCGGACGATCTCCGCGCAGCTGCGCCTCGTGTTCGCGTCCGATCCCGACGAGAAACGCGTGCAGACGCCCGACTGGATCGAACGCGAATACCGCATCTACGATCTGCTCACGCAGAACCGCCGAAGCGAAGCCGTGACGGTGCTCGCACGCTATCTCGACGATTCCGAGCGCATGCTCGTCGACGCGATCCGCCGCAGCCAGCGCGACGCCGCGTAGCGCACGCAGCGCACGCCGCATGCATGCCGCGCGATGCGGCACGCATGCGACGACGGCGGGCCGGCCTTACACGTCGTCGCCGGCCGGCAGCGCATAGCTGCCGTCTTCGCGATGCGTTTCGCGCCCCGTCAGCGGCGGATTGAACACGCAGACCAGATGCAAGTCGCCGCGCGTCGCGCGCAGAATGTGCGCGTCGTTGCGGTTCAGCGCGTAGATCGTGCCCGGCGTGATGCGGTGCACGTCGCCCGTCGCCGTATCCACTACCTCCCCTTCGCCTGCGACGCAATAGTTGGTTTCGAAGTGATGCTTGTAATGCAGATGCAGCTCCGCGCCCTCGTGCACGCGCGTTTCGTGAACGGAATAGCCGACGCCGTCCTGCTTGACGATCATCCGCTTGCTGTCCCAACCGGGCCCGCTTGCGTGGCGTTCGGTGTGGGCAATGTCGGCCGATCTTACGACGATCATGAGCACCTCGGAATGGTGACGGTGAAAAACGGCAGGGCGTGCCCCGCCGACGGAAAACGGTTCATCTGCATGCGTCCAGCGCGTGTTCGACGCGCACGGCCGCATCGAGCAGGCTTGCATCGCCGCCGCGGCGTCCGGTCATCAGCAGCCCGATCGGCCGGTTCCGCCGGCGCTCCGCCGGCACGCTGATGCTCGGCAGATCGAGCCGGTTCGCGAACTCGGTGAGCCGGAAGGCGCGCGCATTCTGCGCGAGATACACGGCGGTGTCGGCCAGCTCGTCGATACGCGGCGGCAGCATCGGCACCGTCGGCGTGAGCACCGCGTCCGCTTCGCCGAGCGCCGCGTCGTACGAAGCGGCCAGCGCGCGCAGACGCGCGAGCGCCGCCGCATAGTCGTGCGCGCGCACCTGCTCGCCCGCTGCAATACGTGCGGCGACGAGCGGGTCGTAGCGATCCGCGCATGTCGCGAGTCGCGCGCGATGCAGACTGAACGCCTCGGCCGCGATGATGCCGCCCTCGCGCGCAACCGCACCGGCCTCGACGATGCAATCGAGCCGCTTGCGCTCGATGCGCGCACCGCAGGCCGATAGCTGCGACAGCCACGCGTCGAACGCGTGTGCGACGGCCGCATCGGTGTCGTCGGTCGCGAAGCGTTCGGGCACGACGAAATGCAGATCGTCGATGCGCGCACGCACCGGTGTCGCGGCAGCGGCCGCACGGCCGTGCAGCGCGGCGTCCGCGTCGCGGCATCGCGCGGCCGTCGCGGCGATCAGGCCCGGCACGTCGAACGTCGTCGACAGGAATTGCATGCCCGCATCGGGATAGCGGCCGCGCGACGGCTTGAACCCCGCCACGCCGCAGAATGCGGCCGGAATGCGGGCCGATCCGCTCGTGTCCGAGCCGACCGACAGATCGGCGACGCCGAGCGCGATCGACACCGCGGCGCCCGAGCTCGACCCGCCTGCCACGCGCTCGCGATGCGCGTCGAGCGGCGTCGCGGGCGTGCCGTAGGTGCGGTTCACACCGAGCGCGCCGTACGCGAACTCCGTCATCGCGGTCTGCGCGACGAGCACGGCGCCCGCGCGTCGCAGCGCCGCGACGAGCGCCGCGTCGGTGCGTGCCGGCGGATCGCCGGCGAGTACGCGCGAGCCTGCATGCATGACCCAGCCTTCGCAGTCGAAACACGCCTTCACCGTCAGCACCGCACCGGCCAGCGGCGCGGCGCCGCCGTGGCGCGCGCGCCGGTCCCATTCTTGCGCCTCGGCGAGCGCCGCCGCGTCGCGGCGCGCAAGCCATGCGGTGCCGATGTCGTCCGGATGTGCGGCCGCACGGGCAATGCATGCGCGCAGCCGGTCGACGCAGGGGCGCGCGTCGCGCCGTTCGTCCTGCGGAAAATCGAAGCCGTTCATGCGTGAGCCTCGTGCCCGATCATGCGAAGTGAACATGCCGCAGAAACTCCTTCACGCGCGCGTCGCCGCTCGCCCGTATGCGCTCGGGCGGCACGTCGTAGAGGATGCGGCCGTTCTCCATGAAGACGATGCGGTCGGACACCTTGAACGCGAAGTTCATTTCGTGCGTGACGATGATCATCGTCATCCCTTCCTTCGCGAGCGTCTCCACGACCTTCAGCACTTCGCCGACCAGCTCCGGATCGAGCGCCGACGTCGGCTCGTCGAACAACATGATCGACGGCCGCGTCGCGAGCGCACGCGCAATCGCCACGCGCTGCTGCTGGCCGCCCGACAGCTGATGCGGATACTTGTTCGCGTGCTCGAGCATGCCCACCTTCGACAGCAGCGACAGCGCCTGCACGCGGATCGCATCGGTATCGGCCTGCCGGTGATAGCACGGCGCCATCATCACGTTCTGCAGCGCGGTGCGATGCGGAAACAGGTTGAAGCTCTGGAACACCATGCCGATATCGAGAAGGCGATCGTTCGGCACGCGCGGCGGATGCGCGCCTGCCGCGCGAATGAACGGTGCGCCGTACAGTTCGATCTCGCCCGCGTTCAGCGGCGCGAGCCCGTTGATCGTGCGGATCAGCGACGTCTTGCCGGACCCCGACGGCCCGATGATCGACACGACTTGTCCGGGCGCGACGTCGAGATGAATGTCCTTCAACACTTCATGGCGGCCGTAGCGTTGCTGGATGCCCTTGAGTCGCAGTGCGAACTCGGCGGTCGCACGCGGCCGCGGCGCGGCGGCCGCCGCCGATGTCGGCAGCGCCGCACTCGCCGGCGCCGGCTGCGTCGACGTGCGGCGGCTGACGTCGAGATGCCGTTCGAGATAGCCGAGCAAGCGGCTGAATACCGTGACGATCAGCACGTAGTAGAACGCGACAGCCAGCATCGTCTCGAACACGAGGAAGTTCTGCGTGTAGAGCCGCTGGCCGACGAGCAGAATCTCGGCGAGCGAAATCACCGACACGAGCGACGTGAGCTTCACGATCGTGATGAACTCGTTCGCGAGCGCCGGCAGCGCGATGCGGATCGCCTGCGGCATCACGATCATGCGCTGGATGCCGGTGAAGCGGATGCCGAGCGCACGGCCGGCCTCGAGCTGCCCGCGCGGCACGGAGAGGATCCCGCCGCGATGGATCTCCGCGAAGTACGCGGTTTCGCTGAGCACCATCGCGATCAGGCCGGCCGTGAACGGATCGGACAGCACGGTGCTGGTCGCGGGAAACACCTGCGGCAGGTTGTAGATGAACACGAGCAGCACGAGCAGCGGCAGGCTCCGGAAGAACCAGATATACACGGCCGCAGCGCGTTTGAGCGCCGGCTGATGCGACTGCCGCGCCAGCGCGACCGGAAAGCCGAGCAGCACGCCGAGCACCCACACCGACACGCTGAGCTTCACGACGACGACGCACGCGCGCCAGAAATCCTTGTCCCACAACAGCTGCAACGCATAGTGCCAATCGAACTGCATCGGAGACTCCTCAACCAGCGGAAGGAAAGGCGGCCGCTCGCGCATCGCGCGAGGCGAACGGCCGCCGCAGCGGCGCGGGCGCGAACGCGCGCGGCTACTTCGCGGTGCCGAGTGCGGCCGCGACGTCGGCGGCCGTCGGCTCCTGCAGTCCGTACTTCTTCACGAGGCTGCCGTATTCGCCGCTGCGCTTCGCGTCGTTCAGTGCGCCTTCGAGCGCGTGCTGCAGCCCACCGTCGCCCTTCGTCACGCCGAGGCCGATCACGATCGGGTACAGCAGCGTCGTGGAGCTCGGCTCGACACGTCCGTTCGTCTGCTTCGGAATGCCCTGCGCGACGGCGGCGTCCTCGATCTGCACGTCGACGGCCTTCGACATCAGCGCGGATGTCGCCTCCGGCGACGTCGGAAACTCGAGGATCGCGATTTCGCCGCGGCCGGCCGGCTTGCAGGTGTCGGTCGAGATCGCGCGCAGCTTCGGCGTCCACGATGCGCCCTTGATCGTGCCGACGCGCTTGCCGCAGAGTTCGTCGGGCGTTTTCGGCCGATACGCGCTGCCCTTCGCGACGAGCAGCGACGCGCCCGTCTTCAGGTACGGCACGAAGTCGACCTGCTTCACGCGATCGGGCGTCACGTACAGCGCGGAAGCGACGACATCGAAGCGGCGTGCCTTCATGCCGAGAATCAGATCGGGAAAGCGCGTGTCGAGGAAGACGGGCTCGAGCTTCAGATGCGTCGCGAGCATCCGCGAGAACTCGGCATCGAAGCCGGCCGGCTTGCCGCCGTCGAGATACGCGTACGGCGGATAGGTGAGATCGGAGCCGATCAGCAGCGTGCCGGGCTTCACCGTCTGCAGCGGCGACGCCGATGCGAGCGAAGCCGCGAAAGCCAGCGGCACGAGCGCGCCGCGAAGGAAACGTCGAAGCGAAGACTGACCGGACATGACGTGACTCCCGATTTTTCGGCTATCGCGCAAACAGCTCGCAACTGCGCCTGCGCGCCGCCCCATGCGGCTCCGCAGGTTTTTCCGCCGAAAATTGTTGAACAATTTCGGCCGATTCTGACCAGTTCAAATTGAAATCTGAATCCGGGTTTACGCCCGGACACGATGCGGGCATGCAGCGCGTGCGCGCACGCATGCGATCGTCCGGCGGGCGGGCGCGCGTGGGGACAAAAAGGGAATCAACGATGGGCGAGCGCGACGCGGATCGGCGTTCAGTCGCGTCGCGCGGAGGGAACGACGCGTGCATCGGCAAGCGACGTCGCGCGGGCTGCGCGAGCCGCGTTGCAGGCTATGCAACGGATCGGGAGACGGCCGCACCGACACCGGGCGGCCGCGATGTTTCGCCGGTCAAACGGCGCATGCGTCGTGCGCGCCGAACGGCGCACGCACGCGATACGACGCGCCGAGGCGCGTGCGAATCAGTACTGCGCCTGATCGGTAGGATTCTTGAAAAGCTGCTTCATCTCCGGCGACAGCGGGTAATTCAGGCTCACGCCCTTCGGCGGGATCGGCTGCGTGAACCAGCGATCGTAGAGCTTCTCCGCTTCGCCGGACGTCTGCATCTTCGCGATCACGCCGTCGACGACGCGCTTGAACGCCGGATCGTCCTTGCGCATCATGCACGCGTAGTTCTCGTGCATCAGCGGCGTGCCGGTCACCGTATAGGCGCCCGGATTGCGATCCTTCGCGATCTCGCCGTACAGCAGCGGCTCGTCCATCACGAACGCGACGGCACGCCCGGTCGTCACGTTCATGAACGCTTCAGCATGATCCTTCGCGCTGATGATCGTCATGTTCATCCCCTTCTCCTCGTTCAGCTTGCGCAGCAGCCGCTCGTCCGACGTGCCCGCCGTCGTCGCGACCGTCTTGCCCGCGAGGTCCGGGAAGTCTTTCACGCCCGAATCCTTGCGCGTGCTGAAGCGGATGCCGTAGAGGAAGATGCTGTTCGAGAACGCGGCCTGCTTCTGCCGTTCGAGCGTGTTCGTCGTCGATCCGCATTCGAAGTCGATCGTGCCGTTCTGCAGCAGCGGAATTCGGTTCTGCGACGTGATCGGAATTTCCTTCACCGCGAGGCCCGGCAGGTTCAGGTCCGTCTTCAGCTGATCGATGATCCGCGCGGCGATGTCGCGCGAGTAGCCGATATTCTTCTGCTGATTGTCCGAGTAAGAGAACGGCACCGACGACTCGCGGATGCCGAGCGACACGACGCCCGTGTCCTTGATCTTCTTCAGCGTGCCGGTCAGCGCCTGCGCATGCGCGGCGCCGGCCAGCGCACACGACAACGCGACAGCGGCCCAACGAAAGCGGCGGTCCATGCTTTTCTCCTGACGAAACGTTGATCGAATCGCGATCGTACGCCCGACAAAATTTGCGTCGCATCAGGGAAAGCGTAAGGAAACGCAACCGTTTGCCGTCCCGCACGCATTTCTGCGCGAATCGCCTCAAGAAGCCGCCGCCGCGGCCGTTACCCACAGCAAGGCGCACGCGGCATCCGGCCGCCGCGCCCGCAGCAACGGGTCCGGCACGGCCGGCCCGGGTTCCACGCCGGCACGACGGCTTCCTAACGAGGATCGAGTTTCAACATGAGCGCCAAACGTCTCAACCTTGCCGTGGCACGCGCAGGCCACGCGCGCATGCTCGCCGGCATCCTGTCGGCCGCCGCCCTCCTTCCTCTCGCGGGCTGCGGCGGAGGCGGCGGCGACGGCGGCACGACGCCGCCGTCGAACGCGTCGCCGGCACCGACGCCGACGCCGGCGCCCGCGCCGGCACCGAGCGCGCCGCCGGCGTCGTCGAGCAACGGCGCGTGCACGACCTCGCAAGCCGCCGCGCAGATGGCCGCTCAGAGCGTCGCGCCGACCGAACCGCCGGTCGATCATCTGATCGTCCGGCTGAAAACGTCGACCGCCACGCATGCGATGGCGGCCACCGATACCGCATCGCGCTTCGACGCCGTGATCCAGCGCTCGATCGCACGCTGGAACGCGCCGGTCGGCACCGCGCGCGCCTATGCGAGCGCCGCCGCGCAGACGTCGCTGAACGTGCAGGTCGAGCGCACGATCTCGAACGGCGCGGCCGTGCTCGCGCTCGGCCAGCGGATCGCCGCGGCCGACGCCGACGCGCTCGCGCAGGCGTTCGCGGCCGATGCCGACGTCGACTACGCGGAACCCGATCACCGGATGAACGTGCGCGACACGCCGACCGACCCCGACTACAACCAGCAGTGGTATCTGTTCGATCAGACCGGCGGCGTCAATCTGCCGGCCGCCTGGGATCGCACGAAGGGCTCGCCGAGCGTCGTCACGGCCGTGCTCGACACCGGCTATCGGCCGCACGAGGATCTCAACGCGAACCTGCTGCCCGGCTACAGCTTCATCTCCGACGTCAACGTCAGCAACAACGGCAAGACGCGCGGCAGCGACGCGACCGATCCCGGCGACTGGGTCACGCAGCAGGAACTCGACGATCCGAACGGCCCGTACTACCACTGCGAAAGCCAGCCGAGCAACAGCACGTGGCACGGCACGCGCGTGATGGGCGTGATCGGCGCGAACGCGAACAACGGCAAGGGCATCGCCGGCGTGTCGTGGCTCGGCCGCATCCTGCCCGTGCGCGTGCTCGGCAAATGCGGCGGCTCGACGAGCGACATCGCCGATGCGATGCGCTGGGCGGCCGGCATCCCCGTGAACGGCGCGCCGAACAATCCGACGCCCGCGAAGGTGATCAACCTGAGCCTCGGCGGCAGCGGCGCCTGCAGCACGACGTTCCAGCAGGCGATCGACGACGTGACGGCGAAGGGCGTGACCGTCGTCGTCGCGGCCGGCAACGACGGCCAGTCGACGGCGCTCGATCAGCCCGCGAACTGCCGCGGCGTGATCGCGGTCGGCGCGACCGATTCGACGGGCCGCCGCGCGTCGTTCAGCAACTTCGGCTCCGACGTCGCACTGAGCGCACCGGGTGTCGGCATCGTGTCGACCGCGAATTCGGGCACGACGACGCCCGGCACCGACACGTACGGCCCCGCGAACGGCACGAGCTTCGCCGCGCCGCAGGTGAGCGGCGTCGCCGCACTGATGCTGTCGATAAACGGCAACCTGACGCCCGCGCAGATCCAGCAGAAGCTGCAAGGCGGCACGCGCGCGGCAAAGCTCGCGGCCGGCACGTCGTGCACGGCGGCGCCTGCCGGTTCGGGCATCCTCGACGCGGGCGCGGCCGTCGCTTCCGCGGCCCCGTGATGCACGTTACGCAGCCGCGCACGCATCGGCGTCGCGCGGCTGCGTGGCGACGCCGAGCCCGCTGCGATGCTTCAAGCGATCGGCAAAAAGGGTTGACGCTCGGCAGCACGAGCCATTACCATCGCCCCCGTCTGATTACATGGAGTGTTCTGTGAACACCGATGCGAGTTGTAGTTGGCGCTCGACCAACTTGACTGCTGCCTGAGGAAACTGCGCAGAGCCTCGTCTTCTGCCGCATCCCGGGAAGCAGGATGCGGCGCCCTTCCGGCCTGACCGGCCCGATTCCCCGCCGAATTTTTCGATGATGTCGAACGACACGCGTGCGCCGTCGCGCGCGTGCGTTCGTGCCGCGCGCAGCGCCGCTGCGTGCGTTTTCCGTTCGCGCGCCGACCGGCCGCACGCGTTCGCGCGTGCCGGCCGTCGTGCGGCCGTGCCGTTGACCCGTTACCGACAGGAGTGCCAATGAACGCCGACGACAGTAGTCGATTACCGCTCGCCGGTGCGCCGTGGCGCACCGTCCGTTCGGTCGCGCCACGCGCGCCGGCGAGCGTTTCCGCCGTTACCGAATTCCCCCGAATCGCGCGCGACGCGAGGCGGCGGGCTGCGCGCGTGCGTCGCTGACGTCACGGTCGCTCCCGCCGCCGCGCCGCGCGCCAGGAGCGACCCATGACACAACGCAATCCAACCAAGAAGAAACAGCGCGGCTTCGTCGCGGCCCGCGCCGCCGCGCGCCGCGATACGCCGACGGTACGCGCCGCGCAGCATGCCGCGCGCCCGCTCGACGAGTTGCTGAAGACGCTGCACACGACCGCGCACGGTCTCACCGAAGCGCAGGCCGCCGAGCGTCTGCAGAACGACGGTCCGAACGAAATCGCCCACGATAAGCCGCCGCACTGGACCATCCAGCTGCTGCACGCATTCCACAATCCGTTCGTCTACGTGCTGCTGGTCCTGGCCGCGATCGGCTTCATGACCGACGTGTGGTTCGCGGCGCCCGACGATCGCGATTACGTCGGGACCACGATCCTGCTGACGATGGTCGTGATCAGCGCCGTGCTGCGCTTCGTGCAGGAATTCCGCTCGCTGCGCGCGGCGGAGAAGCTGAAGGCGATGGTGCGCACGACGGCCACCGTGCAGCGCGCGACGACCGCGACGGCCGAGCCGGCGCGGCGCGACGTGCCGATGCGCAACGTCGTCGTCGGCGACGTCGTGCATCTGTCGGCCGGCGACATGGTGCCGGCCGACGTGCGGCTGCTCGCCTCGCGCGACCTGTTCATCAGCCAGGCCGTGCTGACCGGCGAGGCGCTGCCGGTCGAGAAATACGACACGCTCGGCGCGGTCGCCGGCAAATCGGCGCACGCGCAGGCGGCAGCGAACGATGCCGACGACGAAGTGCCCGCATCGCCGCTCGACTTCGGCAACGTGTGCTACATGGGCACCAACGTCGTCAGCGGCACGGCGACCGCCGTCGTCGTCGCGACCGGCGAAGACACGTACCTCGGTTCGCTCGCGCGCAACGTCGTCAGCCACAAGCGGATCGAGACGAGCTTCGACCGCGGCGTCGCGAGCGTGAGCTGGCTGCTGATCCGCTTCATGTTCGTCATGGTGCCGGTCGTGTTCATGATCAACGGGCTGACCAAAGGCGACTGGCTCAGCGCACTCACGTTCGCGCTTGCAGTCGCGGTCGGCCTGACGCCCGAAATGCTGCCGATGATCGTCAGCGCGAACCTCGCGCGCGGCGCGGTCGCGATGGCGCGCCGCAAGGTCGTCGTCAAGCGGCTCAATGCGGTGCAGAACTTCGGCGCGATGGACGTGCTGTGCACCGACAAGACCGGCACGCTCACACAGGACCGCATCATCCTCGAGCATCATCTCGATGCGTCCGGCTATCGGAACGAGGACGTGCTGCGCCTCGGCTGGCTGAACAGCTTCCATCAGAGCGGGCAGAAGAATCTGATCGACGCCGCCATCGTCGCGCGCGCCGACGAGATCGGCGACAGCGTGAAGCCGCACGGCTACCGCAAGATCGACGAGCTGCCGTTCGACTTCGTGCGCCGCCGGCTGTCGGTCGTCGTCGCGGACGCGCACGGCGCCCATCTGCTGATCTGCAAGGGCGCGGTCGACGAAATGCTCGCGGTATCGACGCACGTGCAGGACGAACACGGCCTGCGTCCGCTCGACAGCGCCGCGCGCCGGCGGCTCATCGAACAGGCCAACGCGTACAACGAAGACGGCTTTCGCGTGCTCGTGCTCGCGACGCGCGCGATCGCGCGCGGCGACGAACGCGACCAGTACCGCACCGCCGACGAACGCGATCTCGTCGTGCGCGGCTTTCTGACCTTCCTCGATCCGCCGAAGGAATCGGCCGCGCCGGCGCTCGCCGCGCTGCGCGAGAACGGCGTGGCGGTGAAGGTGCTGACCGGCGACAACGCGATCGTCACGATGAAGGTCTGCCGGCAGGTCGGCCTCGCACCCGGCACGCCGCTGCTCGGCCCGCAGATCGATGCGCTCGACGACACGGCGCTCGCCGATGCGGTCGAACGCACGACCGTGTTCGCGAAGCTCACGCCGCTGCAGAAGGCGCGCATCGTGAAGGCGCTGCAGGCGAACGGCCATACGGTCGGTTTTCTCGGCGACGGCATCAACGACGCGCCGGCGCTGCGCGACGCCGACGTCGGCATCTCGGTCGACACCGGCGCCGACATCGCGAAGGAAACCGCCGACATCATCCTGCTCGAGAAGAGCCTGATGGTGCTCGAGGAAGGCGTGATCAAGGGCCGCGAGACGTTCGGCAACATCCTGAAGTATCTGAACATGACCGCGAGCTCGAACTTCGGCAACGTGTTCTCGGTGCTCGTCGCCAGTGCCTTCCTGCCGTGGGAGCCGATGCTCGCGACGCAGCTGCTCGTGCTGAACCTGATCTACGACACGTCGCAAATGCTGCTGCCGTGGGACCGGATGGATCCCGAGTTCCTGAAGAAGCCGCGCAAGTGGGAAGCAGGCAACATCGGCCGCTTCATGCTGTGGGTCGGGCCGACCTCATCGGTGTTCGACATCACGACGTACGTACTGATGTGGACCGTGTTCGGCGCCGGCGCGATGTATCACCTGCACGGCGGCGACGGCGGCCAGATCGTGATGAATTCCGGCTGGTTCGTCGAAAGCCTCGTATCGCAGACGCTCGTCGTGCATCTGCTGCGCACGCAGAAGATCCCGTTCCTGCAGAGCACCGCTTCGCTGCCGGTGTTGCTGTCGACGATCACGGCGATCGCGATCGGCTGCTGGCTGCCGTTCTCTCCGTTCGCCGAAGCGCTCGGCTTCATCCATCTGCCGGGCAGTTACTGGCTGTGGCTCGCCGCGACGATGGCCGGCTACATCGTGCTCGCGCAGATCGTGAAGACGATCTACGTGCGGCGCTACAAGCAGTGGTTCTGAATTTCCTCGCATCGATGCGGCCGGCAGGCGCCGGCCGCCACCCCTAACAGGTGTTCCAATGAAAAGAATCCTTCCGTACGCGGCAGCGGGCGCCCTGCTCGCGCCGCTCGGCGCGATGGCCGCGCATCCGCTCGTCAGCGACGATCCCGGCACGCAGGGCAACGGGAACTGGCAGTTCGAATTGAATGCCGAGCAGACGCCGCGACAAGCCGATACCGGCTACCGGCAACTCTGGAACGCGACGCTCACGCGCGGCTTCGGCGAGCGCGTCGACGTCTACGTCAACGCGCCCTATACGCATCTCGAGACGCGCACCGACAACAACGGCTCCGGTTTCGGCGACGTCGAAATCGGCATGAAATGGCGCTTCGTCGAGCGCGGGCCGTTCGCGCTCGCGTTGAAGCCGAAGTTCACGGTGCCGATCGGCAACGGCCGTCGCGGGCTCGGCACCGACCGCCTCGGCGCGGGCGCCACGTTACTCGCGCAGGTCGACGTCGCGCGGTTCTCGTTGCTCGCGAACGCGGGGCTCACGTATCAGCCGACGCGCGAGCACGACCTCGCGTCGATCTGGGCCGTGTCCGGTGCGGCCATCTACCATGCGACCGACCGGCTGCAACTCGCGCTCGACGTCGGCACGTCGCGCAATCCGACGCGTGGCGCCGGCGCGAATCCCGCGTTCGCGATCGCCGGCGCGATCTATTCGCCGACGTCGTGGCTCGATGTCGACATCGGCTATCGACGCGGGCTGAACGATCAGACCGAGCACGCGGTGATGGCCGGCGTGACCGCTCGCTGGTGACGCGCGCGCGACGTCGCCCTGCCGCACGCGGACCGCGCGTGCGGCCTGCCCCTTCATTGCGCGTCGTTCGCGCCGAACAGCTGCGCGCACACCGCGCGCCCCTCGTCGGTCAGCGCGGCGCTGCCGGTGCCGTCGTCGTGTACGTCGGTCGCGGTCAGGCCGGCCGCGTCGAGCTGCGTGAGCACGCGGCGCAGCGTGCTCATCGGCAATTGCGCGCGCTTCGCGATCTTCGGCAACGACCATCGCTTGCCGGACGGATCGGCAGCGGCATCGTTCAGCGTCGCGAGCGTCGCGACGAATGCGGGGTCGAGCGGGGTGTCGTCGGATTCGGAAGTCATCGGTTCGTGAGCGGCGGCGCGGCCGGCAAAGTCGTTCGGCAGGCGACCGGCCGGTTCGCGCCGGTCGCGCACACTATACCGCTTCGTTCATACGCGACCGCGCGGCGGCTGGATCGCCGCGCGCATGAACGTGACGAAACGCGTCGTCACGGGATCGTCGCGCCCGGATAGCCACGCGAGCCCGACGCGCCATTTCGCGTCGCGGCCGTCGAGCGGCAGCACCGTCGCGTCACGCAGCAGATACTGCGCGCCCGACGGAATGAACGCGACGCCGACACCGGCCGCCACCGACGTCAGCACCGACTGCACGTCTTCCGCCTGCTGCGTCACGTGCGGCACGAAACGGCGTGCCATGCACCATCGGTCGATCTGCGCGGCGAGCCCGGCCCCGCGTGCGCGCTGCAACGCGATGAAACCGAGTTCGTTGAGCACGTCGAGATCGGCCGGCACGCGCTTGAAGCCGAGCTGCGGCGGCACCGCGAGCGCGAGCGACTCGTCGATCACGCGGCACGACGACAATCCGTCGTCGGCCGGCAGCCGCAGAAAACCGGCGTCGAGCTTGCCCGCGCGCAAGCGGCGCGTCTGCTCGGCCGACGACAGGTCGCTCAGCGTCACCGCAATGCCGGGATTCAGCCGCCGGAACTCGGCCACGAGCCGCGGCACCAGCGTCAGCACCGACAAACAGATGCCGAGCCGCAGATGGCCGCGCTGCCCGCTCGCCGCTTCCCTTGCGCGCGCAACGATCTCGTCGGCATCGCGCACGAGCGCCTGTGCATCGGGCAGGAAGCGCTCGCCGAACGGCGTGAGCTCCGCGCCATGCCGCCCGCGCTCGAACAGCTTGCCGCCGAGGCTCGCTTCGAGCGCGCCGATCTGCTTGCTCAGCGCCGGCTGGCTCATATGCAGCGCATCGGCCGCACGACTGAAATGGCTCAGCTCGGTGACGGTCAGAAACGTTCTCAGCAGCTTCAGTTCCATTCTTGAAGGGAATCGTAACGATCGAAATATTCATTTTACTGATTGAACCGCTTGACGTTCAATGGAGGCAATCCCTTTCCGGACTATCCCGTCATGACCTTTCATCCTGCGTCCGCGTACCCGAACGATGAATCGTGCGAGCCGATCGTCGCGAACGAATGCGCGACCGCACCCGATGTGCCGGCGCCCGCGCGCGAAGCCCGGCGCGCTGAAGGACGCCGCGGCCGCTTTCGCCTCGACGACGCACCACCGGACGAGGCACGGCCGCGCATCGTGACGGGATCGATTGCGGTCAGCTTCGCGATCGTGTCGCGGCGCAACTGGCCGCGTTAAGGCCGGGCGCGCGATCGCACCACGATCGCGTCGCGCGCCTCCATATCGCGCGCGCGTTCGCCCGCATAGCGCCGCCCTCGTCCTCCGCACGGCAGTAAAAACGCCCGATCCCTGCGAAAAATCGCCGCGTTTTCCCGCTGTCCGTCGTCATCGCGCCGCGATCGACCGTATAATTTTCCGCTCCCCTGACCGCTCAACCATGCCACGCTGCGTCGTCGCGCGTGAAAAGGAGCTTTTCGCTTGACCGGCCTCATCGCGCGCCTGCCTCTCGCCCGGACCACCCTGCTCATCGCGTTGTCGATCCTCACGTTCGCATTTGCGACGAACGCATCGTCGGCGCAACGCCACCCGCCCCAGCGTGCCGCGCATGCCGTGCCGCACGCGAAAGCCGTCAAGAAAACGGTCAAGAAAAAGCCTGCGCAGCGCAAGAAAAAGGCCGTCAAGCATCGCCGCCCGCGCGTGAAGCACCACGCAATCCAGCGCCACGCGGCACCGGCTCCGCAGCAGCGTCGCGCGAAACGCACGACGGCCGCTCGTCCGCAGCCGGCCGCGAAACCGCGCCTGCTGGCGAGCTGCGGGTACAACCCGCGCGCGGTTCGATCGCTCCATTCGCGCGCCGCCTACGTGCTCGACGTCGATTCCGGCACGCCGCTGCTGGCGCGGAATGCGCGCACGGTGCGGCCGATCGCGTCGATCTCGAAACTGATGACGGCCGTCGTCGCACGCGATGCCGATCGACCGTTGAACGGCGTGTTGCGCGTCACCGCGAACGATCGCGACACGATCAAGTTCACCGGTTCCCGCTTGCAGGTCGGCTCGGAGCTGTCGCGCCGCGACATGTTCCATATCGCATTGATGTCGTCGGAGAACCGCGCGGCCGCCGCGCTGAGCCGCGACTATCCGGGCGGCCGCGCCGCCTTCGTCAAGGCGATGAATCGCGAAGCGCGCCGGCTCGGCATGCGCCATACGCATTTCAGGGAACCGACCGGGTTGTCGCCGCACAACGTGTCGACGGCCGAGGATCTCGCGCGGCTCGTCGACGCGGCTGCACGGGATCCGCTGATCCGCTACTTCTCGACCGACACGTCCACGACCGTGCGCCCCGGCGACGGCGAACTGCTGTATGTGAATTCCGATCCGCTCGTCCGCTATCGCCGCCTGCCGATCCGCCTGCAGAAAACCGGCTTCATCAACGAATCGGGTCACGGCGTCGTGATGCGCATGCGCGTGAAAGGTCGCCGCACGACCGTCGTGCTGCTCGGCGCACCGACGCGCGCCGGCGTCTCGAGCGACGCGATCAGGATCCACCGCTGGCTGGCCTGCTCGATCCAGTAAGCGCGCAGGCGGCCGGCGCATGCATCTTCGGGAGCGATGCGATGCTGCATGAATACCGCTTCAATGCATTCGGGCGCCGTCTCGCCGTCGCGCGTCATAACGACCGCTGGGCCGTGTTCGATCTCGGCGTCGAAGGCAAGCGGCGGCCGGCCGACCTGCATATCCCGCCCACGCTCGCCGCCGACGAACTCGCGCAGTATCTCGGCGACCCGCTGCATGAAGCCGCCACGCCGCGCAACAGCGAGGTCGTGCCGATCGCGCCGCCCGATCGCGACGGCGAATCCGGCTGAAGGCATCGCGGCGCCCGCCCGCTGTCGTTGCAGTCGTCGATGGATCAACGTCTGCGCGCCCCTGACCGCTTCAATCGCTGAACCCGCCTGTCTGCCGCATGCCTTCGTCGCAACGCGCATTTGAACTGTATCGTCGACAATTCGACAGCCAAACTTGCAAGTCTAACTGTCTTGTCCTAAGATCCGCCTCATGAACGCCGCACGCAAACCGAACCTTACCGCCGACGCCGTTGCCACCGAGCTGACGCTCGCCGTCGGACAGCTGATCCGCCGGCTGCGCTCCGAACTCGCGTCCGACGGGCTCGGCATGTCGCAGACGAGCGCGCTCGCGCGGCTCGAATCGAACGGCCCGATGACGACCGCCGATCTCGCCCGCGCCGAGTCGATGAAGCCGCAATCGATGAAGGCGATCCTCGCGAGTCTCGAAGAGGAAGGTCTCGTCGAACGCGAGCCGCATCCGACCGACGGTCGCCAGATCCTGTTCCTGCTGACCGCGGCCGGGCGCGAGGCGCGCCGCAAGCGCAGCGCCGCCAAGCACCGCTGGCTCGGCGCCGCGATCGAGCAACTCGATCCCGAAGAAATCCGCACGCTCGCCGCCGCGATCCCGCTGATCAGGCGGATCGGCGACAAGTGACCCGCGCGCGGCGATGCGGCCGCATCCGTTCGCGCGCCTTTCCCGTCCCCCGTCCGTTCCATGGAGTCCTCATCATGAGCGCAACCCGTCTCGACACAAACACGGCGCTGGTCGTCATCGACCTGCAGAAAGGCATCGTCGCGCTGCCCACCGCGCATCCGGTCGGCGGCGTGATCGAGCGCACGCGCAAACTGCTCGACGCATTCCGCAGCCGCGGCCTGCCGGTCGTGCTCGTCAACGTCGCGGGCGGCGCACCGGGCCGCACGCAGCAGCAGGTTCGCCTCGACGCGCTGCCGGCCGACTGGACCGAACTCATTGCCGAACTCGACCGCCAGCCCGGCGACCATCTCGTCACGAAGAAAACCTGGGGCGCGTTCACCGGCACCGATCTCGACGCTTACCTGAAGGCGGCCGGCGTCACGCAGATCGTGCTGGCCGGCGTCGCGACGAGCATCGGCGTCGAATCGACCGCGCGGCAGGCGCACGAACTCGGCTACAACGTGACGCTCGCCGTCGACGCGATGACCGACCTCAACGCGGACGCCCATGCGAACAGTGTCGAGCGCCTGTTCCCGCGCCTCGGCGAGACGGGTTCGACGCAGGACATCGTCGCGCTGCTCGACCGGCGCGGCGCGTGAGCGACGAACGTACGCAACCGGCGCCGGCCCGCGCGGGTGGCGGACTCGATCCGTCGATCTGGAAGGTCAGCGCGGTGGCGATGCTCGGCTCGCTGCTGTCGCAGCTCGACGCGACGATCGTCAACGTGTCGCTGTCGAGCCTCGCGACGGATCTGCAGACAAGCCTGTCGACGATCCAGTGGGTCACGAGCGGCTATCTGCTCGCACTGACGCTGGTGCTGCCGCTGAACGGCTGGCTCGTCGACCGGATTGGCGCAAAGGCGCTGTACTTGTGGTGCTTCTCCGCGTTCACGCTGACGTCGGCGCTCTGCGGGCTCGCGTGGTCCGCGCCGTCGCTGATTGCGTTTCGCGCGTTGCAAGGCATGAGCGGCGGACTGCTCGCCCCGATGGCGCAGATGATGATCGCGGGCGTCGCGGGCCAGCAGATGGCGCGCGTGATCGGCTATGCGGCCGTGCCCGTGCTGCTCGCGCCGATCCTCGGCCCCGTCGTCGCGGGCGCGATCCTGCAGCACATGTCGTGGCGCTGGCTGTTTCTCGTGAACCTGCCGGTCGGCGTGCTCGCGCTTGCGCTCGCTGCCTGGTTCCTGCCCGGCGATCGCGAGGAAACGCAGCCGCGAGCGCTCGACTGGATCGGGCTGTCGCTGTTGTCGCCGGGGCTCGTGCTGTTCCTGTACGGCGTCGAGCGCATCGGCGAGGCGCTCGGCTTCGCGGCACTCGCCGCCGCGGCGCTGCTGCTCGTTGCCTTCCTGCGCGTCGAAACGCGCAAGGGCGATCGCGCGCTGCTCGATCTCGCGCTGTTTCGCCGCAAGGTGTTCGGCGCGGCGGCCTCGACGCAGTTCCTGTCGAACGGCGCGCTGTTCGCGGGTCAGATGCTGATCCCGGTATTCCTGATCCAGGCATGCGACCGTTCGCCCGGCGAGATGGGCTGGCTGCTCGCGCCGATGGGCCTCGGCATGCTCGTCACCTATCCGTCGATGGGCGCGCTGACGGGCCGCTTCGGCGTGCGGCGGCTCGCCGCCGCGGGCGCGATGCTCGCGCTGCTCGCGACGCTGCCGTTCGTCTATCTCGCGCTGCGCGGCTACGATCCCGTCGTGCTCGTGCCTGCCCTATTCCTGCGCGGGATGGGACAGAGCGCGATCGGCGCGCCGTCCATTACGGCCGCTTATGCATCGGTCGAACGCCGCGACCTGCCGATGGCGACCACGTCGCTCAATATCGTGCAGCGCCTCGGCGGGCCGACGTTGACGACGCTCTGCACGCTGTTTCTCGCCTGGCGGCTGCAGGTCGATCACGCGGCGGGCGGCGACACGCACGGGACCGCTTACGCCTGGGCGTTCGGCCTGCTCTGCGTGCTGCACGCGTCGAGTTTCGTCACTGCGCTGCGCCTGCCGCTGTGGTCCGCCGGCGCAGGCGGCCGCCGCGCGGCACCGGCGTCAAGCGGCTCGCGCTGAACGCGCCAGGTCGCGCCACGTCGCGCGGCCTGTGCGGCCGCGCCGAGCGTCATCGCCAAGCCCTTCGGGTCGTGCGAGAGCATCCATCCCCGCCGACGAATCCCTGCAGCCGATGCACGGTCGCGTCGCACCGCGGCCGGCCGCCGCGCGATGTTCGGACGTCGCGTCTCATGCCAGCATCGGCCGGCCGCCGCGGCAGCCAGTCGCGGCCCACCGCAACCGTCGCCGCACACGCCCGGAACCCGATGGCACAATCGCTGTCCCTTTCAAGTGCCCTTCAGCGGGCACGCGCCGCATTGCGGCGCCGATTCCAATGCAACAGAAGGACCGCACCACCCGCTATGACTTTGAATGAATCCTGGTTTGCGCCGCTCGTCGGCACGCTCATCCTGCTCGCTGCCGCCGGCGTCGTCACCGCGGCCGTCCATTTCCTGCTGTTTCGCGTCGTCGCACGGCTCGCGCGGCGCTCGGCCACGCGCATCGACGATGCGCTGTTCCAGTTCGGCGCGTTCAAGTGGCTGAACCGCATTGTCCCGTTCGTCGTGATCAAGCTCGGGCTCGGCGCGGTGCCCGGCCTGCCGGACGCCGCCGCGCAGGCCGCCGACAAGGTGCTGTTCGCGCTGATCGTGTTCGTCGTCACGATGACGATCAGCGCGACGCTGTCCGCGCTCGAGCATACGTACCGCACGACGCGCCGCGAACAGCCGCGCCTGTCGCTGAAAGGCGCGATGCAGCTCGTCAAGCTCGTGATGTTCATCACGGCCGCGCTCGTCGTGATCGGCGACGCGACCGGCAAGCAGATCGGCCTGCTGCTGTCCGGCATCGGCGCGATGTCGGCGGTGCTGATGCTGATCTTCAAGGACACGCTGCTCGGGCTCGTGGCCGGCGTGCAGCTGTCGTCGAACGACATGCTGCGGATCGGCGACTGGATCACGATGCCGTCCGCCGGCGCGGACGGCACGGTGATCGACATCACGCTGAACACGGTAAAAGTAGCGAACTTCGATCACACGATCATCACCGTGCCGACCTGGAAGCTCATCACCGAGAGCTACCAGAACTGGCGCGGGATGACCGAAGCCGGCGGCCGCCGGATCAAGCGCGCACTCTTCATCGACGCGACGAGCGTGCGCTTTCTGACGAACGACGAGATCGCCCGGCTCGAACGGCTCACGCTGCTGAAGGATTATCTGGACGAAAAGGTCGACGCGATCGCGCAATGGAACGGCGCGCTCGGCCCGGCGGCCGAGTGCCCGGCGAACCGCCGCCAGCTGACGAACCTCGGCACGTTTCGCGCGTACGTCGCGAACTATCTGCAGTGGCATCCGCGCATCCGCCGCGACATGACCTGCATGGCGCGCCAGCTGCCGCTCACCGCCGAGGGCATTCCGCTCGAGCTGTACTGCTTCACCGACACGACGACGTGGGTCGACTATGAAGCGATCCAGTCCGATCTGTTCGACCATCTGATCGCGATCCTGCCGGAGTTCGGGCTGCGCGTGTACCAGCATCCGTCGGGCTTCGACATGCGCGAGATGACGGGTGCCGTGCGCGCCGATGCACGGCACGCCGCCGCCGAATCGACCGACGATCCGGAAACCGCGATCGCCGCCTAGCGGGCAGCCGCGCCGCGCGGCGTGCTCACGCGGCCGCGCATTCGGCCGCGAGCCGCCCGAGCACCTTCAGCGCCTCCTCCATCTGCCGCGACCACGGATAGCTGTAGTTGAGCCGGATGAAGTGCCGGTAGTCGGCGCCCGCCGAGAACATGTGGCCGGGCCCGACCGTGATCCGCTGCGCGAGCGCGAGCGCGTACAGCTTCATCGCGTCGACTTGCGGCGGCAGCTCGACCCACAGCACGTAGCCGCCCTGCGGCTGCGACAGCCGCGTGCCGTCCGGGAAGAATCGCCGCACCATCGAGCTCATCAGGTTCGCCTGCTGCGCGTAGTGCTTGCGCATGCGTCGCAGATGGAAATCGTAGCCGTCGTATTGCAGATACTCGGCGATCGCCAGCTGCTCGATCGCGGGTGTCGCGAGCGTATTCAGGAATTTGAGCTTCTCGACGCGGTCGCGATAGCGGCCCGGCATCGCCCAGCCGATCCGGTAGCGCGGCGACAGGCTCTTCGTAAACGACGCGCAGTGCAGCACGAGCCCTTCGCGATCGAACGACTTCAGCGCGCTCGGCGCCGCGTCGCCGTAGTACAGCTCGTGATAGACGTCGCTCTCGATCGCCGGCACGCCGTGCTTTGCGAGCAGTTCGACGAGCGCGCGCTTGCGCTCGTCGGGCATCCGGAAGCCGAGCGGATTCTGGAAATTCGGCATCACCATGCAGGCCGCCACCGGCTCGCGTTCGAGAATCCGCGCGAGCGCGTCGATGTCGATTCCGTCTGCCGGATGCGTCGCGACTTCGAGCGCACGCATGCCGAGCCGCTCGATCGCGTGCAGCATCGCGTAGAACGTCGGCGATTCGACCGCGATCGTGTCGCCGGGCTTCGCGACCGCCTGCAGGCACAGGTTGATCGCCTCGGTCGCGCCGATCGTCATCACGATCTCGCCGGGCTCGACAACGATGCCGCGCTCCGCGTAGCGGCGCGCGATCTGGCGGATCAGTTCCTGGTTGCCGGGCGGCAGATCGTCGATCACGCCCCAGCGCGTGCGGCGCCGGCCGATCGCCTGCGCGTAGCGCGCGAGCCGCTGCACCGGAAACTGCGACGCGTCGGGATACGGCGAACCGAGCGGCACCGCATCGTCGCGCGCGATCGAACGCAGCGTCGACAGCACGAGCCGGCTCACGTCGACCGCCGACGGCTCGGCGGCCGGCGTCGACGCATGCAGCTCGACCTGCACCGGCGCGTCGAGACGCGCGCGCACGAAATAGCCCGACTGCGGCCGGCTTTCGATCAGGCCGCGGCTTTCGAGCAGCAGATACGCGCGCAGCACGGTCGTCACGCTGAGCCGGTGCTGGCGGCTCGCGTGCCGCACCGACGGAATCCGGTCGCCGGGCCGATAGACGCCGCGTTCGATCTGCGCGTGCAGATCGTCGGCCAGTTGTTCGTAACGCTTCACTCGCCTCCCTTTCAATCCGCCTTCGACAACACAGTTGCGATGCGCACTGTGCGAATCGCCGCAACTGTACTCTTTTTTGAAGTGAACAGGTGTACACACAGCGCATGCGGTGCGGCGCGTACTCTGCACGCATCGATCCCGACAGACGCATCATGAGAAAGAAATCCGCCACCGCGCGCATCGAGCCGTACACCCACCCCGCCGCCGGCTGGGGCGCGCTGAAAGCCGTCACGATCAACCTCATCAAGGAGAAGGTCGCCGGCGGCAACTACCGCACGCTGCTGCGTCAGAACCAGCCCGACGGCTTCGACTGCCCGGGCTGCGCCTGGCCCGACCGCCAGCACGCGTCGACGTTCGAGTTCTGCGAGAACGGCGTGAAGGCCGTTGCGGCCGAAGCGACGAGCAAGCGCGTGACGCCGGCGTTCTTCGCCGAACACACGGTCACCGAGCTGCTCGAACAGTCGGACTTCGAACTCGAGCAGCACGGCCGGCTCACCGATCCGATGGTGTATGACGCGCAGAGCGACCGCTACGTGCCGATCGCGTGGGACGACGCGTTCGCGCTGATCGCGCGGCATCTGCGCGCGCTGCCCGACCCGAATCAGGCCGCGTTCTACACGTCCGGCCGCGCGAGCAACGAAGCGGCGTTCCTGTATCAGCTGCTCGTGCGGATGTACGGGACCAACAACTTTCCCGACTGCTCGAACATGTGCCACGAGGCGACGAGCCGCGGGCTGCCGGCGTCGGTCGGCGTCGGCAAGGGCACCGTCACGCTCGACGATTTCGAGCATGCGGACACGCTGCTGATCTTCGGCCAGAACCCGGCGACCAACCATCCGCGCATGCTCGGCGAACTGCGCGAATGCGCGAAGCGCGGCGCGACGATCGTGTCGATCAATCCGCTGAAGGAGCGCGGGCTGGAGCGTTTCGCCGATCCGCAAAGCCCGCTCGAGATGCTGACGATGTCGGGCACGCGGATCGCCTCGACCTTCATCCAGCCGACGCTCGGCGGCGACTTCGCGCTGATCAAGGGTGTCGCGAAACGCGTGCTCGAGCTCGACGACGCGGCGCGCGCCGCCGGTGCGCCGCGCGTGCTCGACACCGCGTTCATCGACGCGCACACGGCCGGCTTCGACGCGTTCGCCGACGATCTGCGCGCCGAAAACTGGGCCGCGCTGACCGCCGAAAGCGGCGTGCCGTACGAGCAGATCGACGCGCTCGCGCAGCTTTACGCGCGCAGCGAGCGCGTGATCGCGACGTGGGGCATGGGGATCACGCAGCACAAGCATTCGGTCGCGACCGTGCAGATGCTGACGAACCTGATGCTGATGCGCGGCAACATCGGCCGGCCCGGCGCGGGGCTGTGTCCGGTGCGCGGCCATTCGAACGTGCAGGGCAACCGCACGGTCGGCATCGAGGAAAAGCCGACGCTGTCGTTCCTCGAACGGCTCGGCCGCGTGTTCGACTTCGAGCCGCCGCGCGAACACGGGTACGACGTCGTCGAGACGATCGAGGCGATGCTCGACGGCCGCGTGAAGGTCCTGATCGGCCTCGGCGGCAACTTCGCGATGGCGACGCCCGACACGCCGCGCACGTGGGAAGGGATGCGCCGCTGCGACCTGACCGTGCACATCACGACGAAGCTGAACCGCAGCCATCTGATCCACGGCCGCGACGCGCTGATCCTGCCGACGCTCGGCCGCACCGAGGTCGACCTGCAGGACAACGTGCCGCAAGGCGTCACCGTCGAGGATTCGATGAGCATGGTGCACGTCTCGTACGGAATGAACCGGCCCGCGTCGCCGAACCTGATGTCGGAGCCCGCGATCGTCGCGCATATCGGCCATGCGCTGTTCGGCAGCGACAAGGTCGACTGGCTCGCGTACAAGAACGACTACGCGAAGATTCGCGACGCGATCGAAGCGACGCTCGACGGCTTCTACGACTACAACGCGCGCATCGCGCGGCCCGGCGGCTTTCATTTGCGCGTCGCGTCGCGCGACCGCGAGTGGCTGACGCCGAACGGCAAGGCGAACTTCATCGCGCACGCGCTGCCGAGCGACACGCCGATCCAGCGCGCACGCGCCCTGCACGGCGAGCGGCTGATGACGCTGATGACCACGCGCTCGCACGACCAGTACAACACGACCGTCTACGGGCTCGACGACCGCTATCGCGGCGTGTTCGGCCAGCGTCGCGTCGTGTTCGCGCACCGCGACGATCTCGCGATGCTCGGCCTGAAGGCCGGCGACTGGGTCGACATGGAAACCGTGTGGCACGACGGCATCGAGCGGCGCGCGAACGGCTTCCTGCTCGTCGAATACGACATTCCGCGCGGCTGCATCGGCGCGTACTACCCGGAAACGAATCCGCTCGTGCCGCTCGACAGCGTCGGCGACGTCTGCAACACGCCGACCTCGAAATCGATTCCGGTGCTGCTGCATCGCGCCGCCGCGCCGGTCCCGGCCGCCGCGTGACGGAGTGCTGCGATGATCGTTCGTCCGCGCGAGCACTGGCTGCGCATGCTGCTGGTGTGGAATGGCTCGGTGCTGCCGACGATCCTGCCGCAGCTCGTGCTGACGCTCGTCATCAGCCTCGTCGCGGTCTGGGGCGGCGGCCGCGTGCTCGGCGAAAAGGTGCCGCTGAACCCGACGCCGTTTACGCTGATCGGCCTGACGCTCGCGATCTTTGCGGGCTTCCGCAACAACGCGAGCTACGATCGCTACCGCGAGGCGCGGCAGCTGTGGGGCGGCGTGCTGACCGCCGCGCGCACGCTGACGTCGCAGGCGCTCTGCTACGGCGCGGTTTCGACCGACGCGCATGAGCGCCGCGCGTTCGTGCGCCGCGTCATCGCGTTCGTCTATGCGCTCAAGCACCAGTTGCGCGGCACCGATCCGGCCGACGATCTGCGCCCGCTGCTCGACGACGCGACGCACGCGCGCGTCGCCGCCGCGCGGTTTCGTCCCGTCGCGATCGTGCACGAGCTGCGCGCCGCCTTCGCCGCGCGCGCCGATGCGGGTCAGCTCGCCGAGACGCGGCTGTGGATGCTCGATGCGCGTCTCGACGATCTCGTCTCGATGGTGAGCGGCTGCGAGCGCATCGCGTCGACGCCGATCCCGTTCTCCTACGACGTCCTGCTGCATCGGACGATCTACGCATACTGCGTGCTGCTGCCGTTCGGCCTCGTCGATTCGATCGGCGCGGCGACGCCGTTCGTCACGGTATTCGTCGCCTATACGCTGATCGCACTCGACGCGATCGCGCATGCGATCGCCGAGCCGTTCGGCGACGGGCCGAACCATCTCGCGCTCGATGCGATCACGCGGCAGATCGAGCGCACGCTGCTCGAACTGAACCGCGAGCCGCTGCCGGCGGAAGTGACGCCCGTCAAGGCGTATCGGCTCAGCTGAGGCGGCACCGCGCGATCGTTGCAGCGAGCCGGTTCATGCAAACCGGTGCCGGCCGGCATTCGCCAGACGTAATAAACGCTTGCAATCGACACATTTCGAGCGTCAACAGGCGGCGCCGGCCGCGCGTTTTTTCGTCAAGCGCCCACGATTCGGGCGCGCAACGACAGGAGAAACATCATGCGAGCCCTTACCCGCCATCTCGCGATCGCCGCCACGCTGATGTCGGTGCTGACCGGCACCGCCTTCGCCGACACGCCGTGGCAGCAAGCGCATCCGCGCCGCGAAGAGGTCAACCAGCGCCTCGCGAACCAGAATCGCCGCATCCATCGCGAAGTGAGGGAGGGCGAGATGTCGCACGCACAGGCCGCGCGCCTGCACCGTGACGACCGCAGAATCCGCCAGGAAGAGCGGGACATGGCTGCGCAGGATCGCGGCCACATCACCAAGAGCGAACAGCGTGTGCTGAACCGGCAGGAAAACGCGGTCAGCAACCGGATCGGTCAATAAGCGTCCACGACAAACCGATCGATCCGCCCCAGTCGCCATCGCCTGAACGCCCGCTGCCCGGTGCGGCAGCGGGTGCTTGTTGTATCGAATCGTTTCAGCCCGCGATCCATGCCGGATGCTGCGGGTATACTCCGTCGTCAACCGCGCGCATCGCGCTTCAAAAAAGCGCGATGCGCCGCGGTTTCGTCGCGAAGCTTCGCGTTTCGCCTACCCCGCGCCCCAGCCTCGACACGAGAGACACGACGATCCGACCATGAAACGATTCCTGCTGCTCCTGCCCGCCGCCCTGCTCGCCGCCTGCGGCTCGACGCCCTCGTCCGACTCGGCCGCGTCCGGCGCGGCGCCGATGATCTACGTGTCGTCGCAGCGCCCGGCCCATGCGATCGCGAGCTGTCTCGACAACCGCCTGTCGAGCACCGAACAGTCGCAGCACAACGGCGTGACCGACATCACGGTCGGTTCGCGCGCGTACTTCGTCACGCTGACGCCGTCGGGCAGCGGCTCGGTCGTCAAGGTCGTGCGCGGCTCCGGCAGCGAGCCCGCCGAAGAAGCGATGCGCTTCGCGATCGCGCGCTGCGTGATCTGAGCGCGCCCGTGCCGGCGCGAGACGCGCGGCATCGAATACTTTCGTCCGGGCTACGGTCGATGAGAGAATCGCACGACGATTCCCTTCCGATGGAGCCCGCATGAAGCATCTGCTGTCCCGGCTGTTCGTCAGCGCCGCACTCGTCGCGCTCGTTCCGGCGCTGCCGGCCGACGCGGCGACGCCGCCCGGCATCTTCGTCGTCGCCACGCAGCTCGGCGAATTCACGACGCTCGATCCGAGCCAGATCTACGAGCTCGTGCCGTCCGAGTATGTCGCGAACACCTACGAACGGCTCGTGCGCGTCGACCTGAAAGACCCGACGCGCTTCAACGGACAGATCGCGCAGTCGTGGACGGTCGGCGCCGACGGGCGCACCTACACCTTCAAGCTGCGCCCCGGCCTCACGTTCCACTCCGGCAATCCCTTGACCGCCGACGACGTCGCGTGGTCGCTGCAGCGCACCGTGCTGCTCGACAAGGGGCCGGCCGGCGTGCTCGCCGATCTCGGCCTGACGAAGGCGAACGTCATGCAGAAGGTGCGCGCGCTCGACGCGCAAACCTTCGTGCTCGAGACCGACCGTGCGTACGCGCCGAGCTTCGTGCTGAACGTGCTGAGCGCGTGCCCGGCATCGGTGCTCGACAAGAAGCTGCTGCTGTCGCACCAGCAGGGCGACGACTTCGGCAGCGGCTGGCTGAAGACCAACGATGCGGGCTCCGGCCCGTACCGGCTCGTCAAGTGGACGCCGAACGAAAGCATCGTGCTGCAGCGCTTCGATCAGTACCGCACGCCGTATCCGATGAAGCGCGTCGTGCTGCGCCACGTGCCGGAGGCATCCGCGCAGCGGCTGCTGCTCGAGAACGGCGACGTCGACGCCGCGCGCAATCTGAGCCCCGACAGCCTCGCCGCGCTGACGAAGGCCGGCAAGATCAAGGTCACCGCGTGGCCGGTGTCCGCGCTGCTGTATCTGAGCCTGAACACGAAGAATCCGAATCTCGCGAAGCCGGACGTGCAGCAGGCGATGAAGTGGCTCGTCGATTACGACGGCATCCAGCGCAACATCGTCAGCACGACGTACAAGGTCCATCAAACTTTCCTGCCCGAGGGCTTCCTCGGCACGCTCAACGCGCGGCCCTACAAGCAGGACGTCGCGAAGGCGAAGGCGCTGCTCGCGAAGGCCGGCCTGCCGAACGGCTTCGACGTGACGATGGACATGCCGAACGACTATCCGTACATCGAGATCGCCCAGGCGCTGCAGGCGAACTTCGCGCAAGGCGGGATCCGCGTGAAGCTGATCGCCGGCGATGCGAAGCAGGCGATCGGCAAGTACCGCGCGCGTCAGCACGACATCTTCATCGGCGAATGGTCGCCCGACTACATGGACCCGAACAGCAACGCGCGCGGCTTCGCGTGGAATCCGGACAATTCGGATCAGGCGAAGACGAAGATGCTCGCGTGGCGCAACAGCTGGGACATTCCGCAGTTGACGAAGGACACCGAGGCCGCGCTCGTCGAGCCCTCGCCCGCGAAGCGCGCGCAGCGCTACGAGGCGCTGCAGAAGGCCGTCCTCGCGAACTCGCCGTTCGTCATCATGTTCGAGAAGGTCGTGCAGGTCGCGACGCGACCGGGCGTAACGGGCCCGGAGATCGGGCCGATCAACGATCTCGTGTCGTACCGGACGCTCGCGAAGTAAGGCGCGCGACGCGGCTCGCGTGGATCGGCGCGGCCGATCGCATGCGGGCCGCGTCGCGTAGCTGGACGATATTCAATATCTCGAGAAACACGAGATCCGCCCGGCCGGTGCGCTGCTCGTCATGCCCGCGACGCTTCTCCACGTAGCCGCCGTTGCACACTGGCAACGCCGTCTGCGCCTTCGGCCCCTGCGCCGCCTCACGGTCCTCGACCTCGACCGCCCCTATCGCCCCCGCCCCTCGATAGTTTTTGTCCACTAGCGCGAATGTTTTTGGCTTTGTTAGATGCATGACATTCGAACGCCACACGACAACGATCTAACATCCGATGACCTGCACGTTCGTCCGTACCGTGGAGTCGCGCTTCGCCGAGTTGACGCCGACCGCGAAGCGTATCGCGAGCTACATGCTCGCGAACGTCGACCGGCTCGGCCTCGAAACGGCCGACCAGATCGCGCAACAGACCGGCACGAGCGGCATCTCGGTCGGCCGCTTTCTGCGTAGCGTCGGCTATCGCAATCTCGACGACCTGAAGCGCGAACTGCGCGGCGCGAGCGACCGGCCATGGATGATCACCGACCGTCTCGACGAATATCGCCGGGTCGCGCGCACGGCGCCGAGCGGCGACGCAGGCGGCGAGAACGCGCTCGCCTCGTCGCTCGAACGCGAGCTCGATGCGATCCGCCACGTGTACCGGCTGGCCGAAGGCCCGGTGTTCTCGCAGGTCGCCGACCGCATTGCGCATGCCGATGCGGTGTTCATCGTCGGGATCCAGTCGACGCGCGGCATCAGCAACGCGTTCAGCAGCTACCTCGAATATCTGCGCCCGCGCGTGTTCTATTCGGACGGCCAGTCGGGCTCGTACGTCGATTCGCTGAACTCCGAATTCGAGCGGCCGTACTCGATCGTCACCGACACGCGCGCGTATTCTCGCACCGCGCGCCGCTACTGCGAGACGGCGGCCGAGCTCGGCCAGCCGTTCGCGCTCGTCACCGATCTGTATTGCCCGTGGGCACGCGACTGGCCGGCCGACCTGCTGCAGGTCAAGACCGACGTCGGCCAGTTCTGGGATTCGCTCGCGCCGCTCACCTGCCTGTTCAACCTGTTGATCACGGCCGTCGTCGACCGTCTCGGCCCCGCCATCGACCGGCGCGTCGCGCGCAACCGCGAATTGCAGCGCACCTTCGATCAATTCGAATCCTGAGAGAACCCATTTGCCGATGAACGATCACCGCCTCGTCGAAATCACGCCCGCCACGCATCGCGTCGAGATCGACCTCGTCTATGCGACCGAGCGCAACCTGACCGGCAAGCCGATCTACCGCCGCGCGCACTGCCTGTTGCTCGCGCCGGCCGAAGCGGCGCTGCGCCGCGCGGTGGACGTCGCCGCGCAGGCCGGCTTCACGCTGCGCATCTACGACGCATACCGGCCGCCGGAGGCGCAGCAGGTGTTGTGGGATTTCCTGCCGGACCCGAACTTCGTCGCCGATCTCGGCCGCGGCTCGAATCACAGCCGCGGCACGGCGCTCGACCTGACGCTCGTCGGCGCCGATGGCGAGCCGCTCGACATGGGCACCGGCTTCGACGAGATGGTGGCCGCGTCCGGGCACTTCCACGCGGGGCTGCCCGAGGCCGTGCAGCGCAACCGGCTGCTGCTGCTCGGCGTGATGCACGCGGCCGGCTTCGCGCATATCGACAGCGAATGGTGGCACTACGAGCTGCCCGGCTCGCGCGCGCTGCCGGTGATCGACAACGACGCCAGCGGCCCGTGGCGCCTGATGTGACGCACGTCCCCCTTTCCGTTCACGTTCAACGACATCAACGACAGATGGAGCGCCCATGAAACCCCTGACATCCCGGCTCGTCGCCGCCGCCGTGCTCGCCGCCGCCCTGACATCCGCACCGTTTTCCGCCGCACGCGCGGAAACGCCGAAGGACATGTTCGTGATGGCCACGCTGCTGGACGAATTCATGACGCTCGATCCGGCCGAGATCTACGAGCTCGTGCCCGAGGAATACGTCGCGAACACCTACGACCGCCTCGTGCGCGTCGACCTGCGCGATCCGTCGAAATTCAACGGCGACGTCGCGCAGTCGTGGACGGTCAGCGCGGACGGCCTCACCTACACGTTCAAGCTGCGCAGCGGCCTGAAGTTTCACTCGGGCAACGCACTGACGGCCGACGACGTCGTCTGGTCGATCCAGCGCGCGGTACAGCTCGACAAGGGCCCGGCCGCGGTGCTGACCGGCATCGGCCTCACGAAGGCGAACGTGGCGGCGAACGTGAAGAAGCTCGACGACCAGACGGTATCGATCACGACCGACCGCAAGTACGCGCCGACCTTCGTGCTGAACGTGCTCGGCTCGTGGCCGGCGTCGGTCGTCGACCGGAAGCTGCTGCTGTCGCACCAGCAGGGCAACGACCTCGGCAACGCATGGCTGAAGACCAACGAGGCCGGCTCCGGCGCCTACAAGCTCGCGAAGTGGACGGCCGGCGACAGCATCGTGCTGCAGCGCTTCGACGGCTATCGTCTGCCGCTCGCGATGAAGCGCATCGTGCTGCGTCACGTGCCCGAGGCGGCCAGCCAGCGGCTGCTGCTCGAGAACGGCGACGTCGACGCCGCGCGCGACCTGAGCCCCGACGATCTCGCGGCCGTCGTGAAGTCCGGCAAGGCGAAGGTCACGGCATCGCCGCAGGCGACGCTGCTCTATCTCGGCCTGAACACGAAGAACGCGACGCTTGCGAAGCCCGAGGTGCAGGAAGCGCTGAAATGGCTCGTCGACTATGCGGGGATCCAGCACAACGTCGTGAAGACGACCTACAAGGTGCATCAGACCTTCCTGCCCGAAGGCTTCCTCGGCGCGCTGAACACGAACCCGTACAAGCTGGACGTCGCGAAGGCGAAGGCGCTGCTCGCGAAAGCCGGCGTACCGAACGGCTTCTCGGTGACGATGGACGTGCGCAACGACTATCCGTACACGGAGATCGCGCAGGCCGTGCAGGCGAACTTCGCGCAGGCGGGCATCAAGGTGCAGCTGATTCCGGGCGACAACAAGCAGACGCTCGCGAAATACCGCGCGCGCCAGCACGACATCTATATCGGCGAATGGTCGGCCGACTACATCGATCCGCACAGCAATGCGCAGGGCTTCGCATGGAACCCCGACAACGGCGACAAGTCGCCCTACAAGATGCTCGCCTGGCGCAACAGCTGGGACATCCCGAAGCTGACGAAGGAAACCGACACGGCATTGGCCGAACCGACCGCCGCCAAGCGCGCGGCGCTGTATCAGGCGATGCAGAAGGAAGTGCTCGCGCAGTCGCCGTTCGTGATCATGTTCGAGAAGGTCGCGCAGGTCGCGACGCGCCCCGGCGTCAGCGGGCTCGAGGTCGGGCCGATCAACGATCTCGTGTCTTACCGCAACCTGAAGAAGCAGTAACGGCCGCCGCATGTCGACTCCCGTCTCCACTCTCGAAGCGCTCCGCACGCTGCCCGCGCGGCGTCCGGCCGTCCGCTGGACGCTGCGCGTGCTGCGCTGGGCGGTCACGCTCGCCGTCACGTTCGCGGGGCTGCTCGCGCTGACCTTCGTGATCGGCCGCAAGGTGCCGATCGATCCGGTGCTCGCGATCCTCGGCGATCGCGCGTCGGCCGAAGCGTACGCGGCCGAGCGCATCGCGCTCGGACTCGACAAGCCGCTCGTCACGCAATTCCTGATCTACGCGCGCGACGTGCTGCACGGCAATTTCGGCGTCTCGCTGCTGACGTCGAACCCCGTGCTCGACGATATCAAGCGCGTGTTTCCCGCGACGCTCGAACTCGCGACGATCGCGACGCTGATCGGCATCGCGATCGGCGTGCCGCTCGGCGTCGCGGCCGCGGTGAAGCACAACCGGCCGATCGATCACATCGCGCGCTTCATCGGGCTGATCGGCAATTCGGTGCCGGTGTTCTGGCTCGGGCTGATGGGGCTGCTGCTGTTCTATGCACGGCTGCATTGGGTCGCCGGGCCGGGCCGCCTCGATCCGGTATACGACGGGATGGTCGACACGCGCACCGGCAGCCTGCTGATCGACGCGGTGCTCGCCGGCGAATGGGACGTGTTGCGCAACGCGCTCTCGCACATCGCGCTGCCGGCCGCGATCCTCGGCTACTACTCGGTCGCGTATCTGAGCCGGATGACGCGCTCGTTCATGCTCGATCAGCTGAGCCAGGAATACATCGTCACCGCGCGCGCCAAGGGCCTGTCCGAGCGCCGCGTGATCTGGCGTCACGCGTTCGGCAACATCGCGGTGCCGCTGCTGACCGTGATCGCGCTCACGTACAGCAACCTGCTCGAAGGCTCGGTGCTGACCGAGATCGTGTTCGCGTGGCCGGGCCTCGGCTCCTATCTGACGGGCGCGCTGCTGAATGCCGACATGAACGCGGTGCTCGGCGCGACGCTCGTGATCGGCGTGATGTTCATCACCGTCAACCTGCTGACCGATGCGCTCTACCGCGTGTTCGATCCGCGTGCACGCTAAGGACCGCTTTGCCATGCCCGCTTCCCCGCTGCTTCCGTTTCACTCGCTTCCGAAGGTCGACCGATGATGAATGCCGACCGTGTCACGCTACGCGCGTGGCTGCTTTCCGATGCGCCGGCGTCGCGCTCGCAGGCCGCGCTCGGGCTCACGTATCGCCGCTGGCGCCGCTTCGCGACGAATCCGCTCAACCTGTTCGGGCTCGCGATTCTCGTCGCGCTGATCGTCGTGGCGATCGTCGGCCCGCTGATCATGCCGCACGATCCGCTGCGCCAGGTGCTCGGCGATCGCCTGCTGCCGCCGGGCTCGCCGTCGCACTGGCTCGGCACCGACCAGCTCGGCCGCGACATCCTGTCCCGGCTGATCGGCGGGTCGCGGCTCACGCTCGGCATCGCGCTGCTCGTCGTCGCGATCGTCGTGCCGATCGGGCTGGCGATCGGCACGACGGCCGGCTATTGCGGCGGCTTCGTCGACAGCGTGCTGATGCGCATCACCGACATCGCGCTCGCGTTCCCGAAGATCGTGCTCGCACTCGCATTTGCCGCGGCGCTCGGGCCCGGCGTCGTCAATGCGGTCGTCGCGATCTCGATCACTGCGTGGCCGGCGTATGCGCGGCTCGCGCGTGCCGAGACGATCCGCATCGCGCAGGCCGACTACATTCATGCCGCGCGGCTGCAAGGCGCGTCGGGGCCGCGCATCCTGCTGCGCTATATCGTGCCGCTGTGCATGTCGTCCGTGATCGTGCGCGCGACGCTCGACATGGCCGGCATCATCCTGACCGTCGCCGGCCTCGGCTTCCTCGGCCTCGGCGCCCAGCCGCCGAGCCCCGAATGGGGTTTCATGGTCGCGTCGGGCCGCAACGTGCTGCTCGACGCATGGTGGGTCGCGACGCTGCCCGGCGCGGCGATCCTGCTCGTGAGCCTCGCGTTCAACCTGCTCGGCGACGGGCTGCGCGACGTCTTCGATCCGCGACATGGAGCGTGACATGCAAACCCCTTCCACCGTCGCAACCGTCGCGCCGCTGTGCGAGATCGACGGCCTGAAAATCGGCTTTCGCGGCCACGACGGCACCGTGACCGACGCGGTGCGCGACCTGTCGCTGACGCTGGCACCGGGCGAGCGGCTCGGCATCGTCGGCGAATCGGGTTCCGGCAAGTCGCTGACGGGCCGCGCGCTGCTCGGGCTGCTGCCGGACGCCGCGCGCTGCTCGGCACGGACGATGCGCTTCGCGGGCCACGACCTGCTCGCGATGTCGCCGCGCGAGCGCCGGCGCCTGTGCGGCAGCCAGATGGGCATGATCCTGCAGGATCCGAAGTATTCGCTGAACCCCGTGATGACCGTCGCGAAGCAGATGGGCGAAGCGTTCCGGCGGCACGAGCCGGGCCTGCGCGGCCGCGCGCTGCGCGAGCGGATCGTCGAGGCGCTCGCGGCCGTGCAGATCCGCGATCCCGAGCGGGTGGCCGACGCGTATCCGCACGAGCTGTCCGGCGGGATGGGCCAGCGCGTGATGATCGCGATGATGGTGTCCACCGGCCCGCGGCTGCTGATTGCCGACGAGCCGACGTCCGCGCTCGACGTCGCCGTGTCGATGCAGGTGCTCGCGGTGCTCGACGCGATGATCGCGCGGCACGACACGGGGCTGATGTTCATCAGCCACGACCTGCCGCTCGTGATGTCGTTCTGCGATCGCGTCGCCGTGATGTACGCGGGACGCGTCGTCGAGACCTGCGCCGCGCGCGATCTGCAGCATGCGACACATCCGTACACGCGCGGACTGCTCGCGGCCAATCCGCCGCTCGCGAATCCGCCGGACGAGCTGCCCGTGCTGCAGCGCGATCCGGCATGGCTCGACGTGCCCGCGCGCGCCATTCGACAGGAGGCTGCACGATGATCGACGTCGATCACGTATCGATCCGTTTTCCCACTCGTACGGGCCATGTCGACGCCGTGCGCGACGCGAGCTTCGCGGTGCGCGACGGCGAGGTGTTCGGCCTCGTCGGCGAATCGGGCTCCGGCAAGTCCACGCTGCTGCGCGCGCTGACCGGCCTCGTTCCGCTCGCGTCCGGCCGGCTGTCGATCGACGGGCGGCCCATCGCCGGCACGCCCGATCGCGCGTTCCGCCGCCGCGTGCAGATGGTGTTCCAGGATCCGTACGCGTCGCTGCATCCGCGCTTCACGGTCGACCAGACGCTGCGCGAGCCGCTGTCGATCCATCGGATCGGCGATGCCGACGCGCGCATTGCGCGTGCGCTGTCCGAAGTCGGGCTCGGCCCCGCGTTCCGCTTCCGCTATCCGCATCAGCTGTCGGGCGGCCAGCGGCAGCGCGTCGCCATCGCACGCGCGCTGATCGTCGAGCCGCGCGTGCTGCTGCTCGACGAGCCGACGTCCGCGCTCGACGTCTCCGTGCAGGCCGAGATCCTGAACCTGCTGCGGCGCCTGCATCGCGAACGCAATCTGACGATGATCGTCGTCAGCCACAACCTCGCGGTGATCGGCTTCCTGTGCCAGCGCGTCGCGGTGATGCAGCACGGCGAAATCGTCGAACTGCTGCGGATCGAGGACGTGCGCGCGGGACAGGTCGCGCGCGACTACACGCGCACGCTGCTGCAGGCGACCGAAGGCTATCGGCGCCTCGCGCCCGCCGCCTGACATCCCGGCGACGCAACGGCATGCGATACTGCGCGCGCCGCCGGCGCACGGAACCCCGATGCGCCGCGCGGGTCCATTCCGTTTCGATAACCGCTGAACAGCGATAGGGAGGCATCCATGCTGCAATTCATCGAAACCCTCGTAGTCGGGCTGATCGTCGGCCTCCTCGCCCGTGCGCTCAAGCCGGGCGACGACAAGATGAGCCTGCTGATGACGACGATCGTCGGTATCGTCGGCTCGCTGATTGCCGGCTACGTCGGCCGGGCCGCCGGCTGGTATGCGCCTGGTCAGGGCGCGGGCTGGATCGCGTCGATCATCGGCGCGATCGTGCTGCTCGTGATCGTCGGCGCGGTGCGCAAGCGCGCGGCCTGAACGCCGGCGCGCCGCTTCGGCATGCCGTACGGCCGCTCGTTGCGAGCGGCCGTTTTTTTGCCGCGGCCGACAGCCGTTGCGCGCGCAACCGCACGTGCCGCACCCCCGCTCGTGCACGATGCGACTTCGCACGATCCCGACTTGCGAACGCGCAGATTCCGTCTACATTGATTGAAACAGCCGCACGCCGCTTGTGCGGTTTCAAGATTTCGTCTTTTTCACTCAAGAGGTCCGATGCCGTTGCCGTTTACGTATTCAGCATCGCCGCGTTGACGAGCTGCCGTCCGAGCGGCCCCGCCGCGATGCGCTGCCACTCTGGAGCCTGTCATGAAGCATCGCGTGACCGCCGCATCGTTCGTCCTGGGTGCGTCGCTTCTGGCCTCGTCCCTGTCTTTCGCCGGCGCAACGTCCGGCGTCATCCATTTCTCCGGCATGATCGTCGAGCCGCCGTGCTCGTTCGCGCTCGACGCGCCGGCCGCGCACGTGCGGCCCGACTGTCCGCGTCCGACGGCCGGTCGCATCGAGTTCGTCGACGCGGCGACGTTGCAGCCGGTACGGACGACGACCTTTACGCAGGCGTCGCGCGCAATCGTTTTACCGACGCGTCCGGGCGGCGAGCACACGCCGATGATCGCGATCGTCACGTATCAGTAAGCAGGCGGCCGCGCGCCGCGCCGCATCAATCGCGATTACGCGCGATCCAGTCGCTGAACGCGCGGATCTTCTGCTGGCTGCCGCCGCTCTCCGGGTACACGAAGAAGTAGCGCGCGCCCGTCTCGAGCACGATGTCAAACGGCCGTTCGAGCCGGCGCGCACTGACGTCGTCGTCGACGAGCGTCACGTCGCCGATCGCGACGCCGAAGCCTTGCATCGCGGCGTTCGTCGCGAGATCGAGCGTGTCGAAGGTCGGCCCGCGCTCGGGATCGACCGTGCGCACGCCTGCGTGCTCGAGCCATGCGCGCCAGTCGCGATGGTCGCGCGTCGGATGCAGCAGCGTATGGCGCGCGAGGTCGTCGACCGCCTCGAGCGGCACCGTTTGCCGCAGCTCGGGCGCACACACGGGCGTCAGCCGCTCGCCGAACAGCGGCAGCGCGACCACGCCGGCGCCCGGCGACGTGCCGTAGACGATCGCGGCGTCGAACGGCTCGGACGAGAAGTCGACCACGTGCTGCCATGCGGTCGTGATCTGGACGTGCAGATCGGGATGCTCGCCCTGAAAGCGCATGATGCGCGGCAGCATCCAGCGCATCACGCAGGTCGGCACCTTTAGCGCGAGGTCGGTGCGCTGCCGCGTGAGCTTCGACGAAATGTCCTCGATCCGCGCGAAGCTCTCGTTGACGACCGGCAGCAGCTGTTCGCCTTCGGCCGTCAGCGTCAGTCCTTTCGCATGCCGCTTGAACAGCGGGAAGCCGTAATGCGCCTCGAGCGTCTGGATCTGCCGGCTCACCGCGCCCTGCGTCACGCACAGCTGCTCGGCCGCGCGCGTGAAGCTGCCGTGACGGGCGACGGTCGAGAAGATCTGCAGCGCGTGCAAAGGCGGAAGTCGGCGCATGGCGAAGCGAAGTGAGCGGAAAGACGGCGTGCCGGCGGCGGCACGCGCTGACCGACACGATAAGGCAAACGCCCGCTCGACGCGAGTGTCGGCGCCGCGCCGTGCGCGCTATGCGGTTGCCGTCAGCGCGTTCGCGACGATCCGCGCGGCCGAGGCGATCACGTCGCTGCGCGGCGCGGCATCGGCGCGCGGCTGCGTGTACGACACGGCCATCACGATCGGCGCGCGCGACGGCGGCCACAGCACCGCGACGTCCGTCGTCGTGCCATAGCCGCCCGCGCCCCGCTTGGCGGCCACGCGCCAACCGGGCGGCACGGCTGCGGCAATGCCGTCGCCGCGCGCGCCGGCCGTCATCCAGTCGATCAGCTGCGCGCGTTGCGGCTCGCGCAGCGCATCGCCGAGCAGCAGCCGCTGGAGCGTGTCGACCATCGCGACCGGCGTCGACGTGTCGCGCACGTCGTCGGGCCCGACCGTATTGAGCTCGGGCTCCCAGCGATCGAGACGGAAGGTCGTATCGCCGCTTTCGCGGGCGAACGCCGTCACCGCCTGCGGGCCGCCGAGCACGTCCATCAGCAGGTTGCCGGCGCCCTTGTCGCCGGACTCGAGCATCGCCGCGCAGAGCTGCGCGACGGTCATGCCGGTGTCCGCGTGGCTTTCGGTGACGGGCGAGCCCGCGACGATCCCGTAACGGCGATAGAGAATGCGGCGCGGCAGCAGCGATGCGTCGAGCGACGCACGCGCGAGGATCGCGGCGGCCGCGACGACCGCGTACGTGCCGCACAGCGGAAAGCGCTCGCGCGCGTGATGCGCGATGCGCGCGCCGGTCGACGTGTCGAGCGCGGCGACGCCGAGCCGGCCGTCCGACGCCTTGTCGAGCGCGGCGAGTTCGGATTGAGCGCTATGCACGCGTCCCTGATCGGCGACGGGCGCCGACGTGCACGCGGCGACGAACGGTGCCGCAACGGCGGCAAGCAACAGCGAGCGGCGTGTCGGTGAGTGTTCCATGAATGGCGTGATGTCTTGTCGGAGTCGATCGCATCGCACGGCGCACATCGACGACGCGCGCCCGTTCGCATCGGCACACGCTTCGCGGCGGCAGCCGCCGCCCACCGCGAATACACGCACCGGCGGCCTCACCCGTGAGGCGCGATGAACAGACCCTAGCGTATCAGCGAGCGCCGCCGCGTTCCAGCGGCGCGGCTGCGCGTTCGCGCCTCAGCCCTGCGGCGCAGGCAGATACGGCAGCGGATTGACCGGCTTGCCGTCGCGCCGCACTTCGAACAGCAGCGCGACGCGCGAGTTGTCGAGGTCGCCCATCTCGGCGATCTCGTCGCCCTGATGCACGACGTCGCCCGTCTTCACGAGCAGCTTGCGGTTGTGCGCGTACGCGGTCAGGAAATCCGCGTTGTGCTGGACGATGATCAGGCTGCCGTAGTCGTTGAGCCCGGTGCCCGCATACATCACGCGGCCGTCGGCGGCCGCGCGTACCGGGTCGCCGGGGCGGCCCGCGATCTGGATCCCGCGGTTCTGGCCGGGGCGGAACGTGTCGACGATCCGGCCGTGCGCGGGCCAGGCGAGCGCGACGCCGCGCGCGTGACGCTTCGTCTGCTGGACGACCTCGCGATCGCTCGCGCTCGACTCGCTCGGCCGCGCGGCGGCCGTCGCGTCGCTCGCGGCGGCCGGCGCCGACGCCTGCGTGCTGCCCGTCGTCGCCGGCGGCCGCTGCACATCCTGCTTCACGATCCGCAATACCTGCCCGGTGCGCAGCCTGCTGCGCGCGCCGAGCTTGTTCCAGAGCCGCAGATCGGCGACGCTGCAGTCGTTCGCGTTCGCAATGCCCGTCAGCGTGTCGCCGCGCTTCACGACGTAGTCGTGCGCGACCAGGATCGGCGCAGGCGCCGGCGCGGGTGCCGATGCCGCAGCGGGCTGTGCCGGCGCCGCCGGTCGCGCGGGGCCGGCAAGCGTATCGCTCGGCGGAACGGGCGGCGTGCTCGCGCAGCCGGCCATCGCGAGCACGGCAGCGAGGCCGAATGCCCATGCCGCAGGGCGATAGAGTCGATGCTTTTCCATCGTCGAACCGGTGCTACCGGTGTCCGTTTTACAAGCTTTCAAGCATCTCAAAAACGGAACGGCCGACGTGTAACCGGATGCAAACAATGATGACAAACGATCACCGGTCGTGGAGCCGGACGATATGCATGACCAGCGCCCCGTGCGATTCAGGTAACTATGACCGCGCCTGTTGGGGAAATCGGCATTATTTTCCGCAGCGCCGACGGCCCCGCCGGCGCGCTCGCTCAGCGCATCCAGTCGATCAGTTCCGAGCACGCGTAGGCGATGCCGATGCAGAGAAACAGCAGATGCAGCGCGATCTTGAACGACACGCCCCACGACGAATCGATTTGCATGACGGTCTCCCCTTCGCGTTTGACGTCAGCATCATCGATCGCCGGCCATATCCTGAAAATGCGGAAGCGGCGAATCGCGTCTCAGGCAGCGCCTGAGCATCGCGCGCGCGATTCCCTGCTACCTTATCGGCGATCCGACAACAATACGGCCCCGCCATGCGCTTCGACCTGACCGATCTGCGGCTTTTCCTGAACATCTGCGAGGCCGGCACGATCACGGGCGGCGCCGAGCGCACGCACATCACGCTGCAGGCCGCGAGCGAGCGCATTCGCGGGATGGAGGACGAGCTCGGCGTGCCGCTGCTGCACCGGACCAAGGCGGGCGTGCATGCGACCGACGCCGGTCATGCGCTCGAACACCATGCGCGCACGGTGCTGCAGCAGATCGACCACATGCGCGGCGAACTGCAGCAGTACGGGCTCGGACTGCGCGGCCATATCCGGCTGCTGTGCAACACCGCGTCGCTCAGCGAATATCTGCCCGACGCGCTGGCCGAGTATCTGCCGCGCCACCCGAAGCTGTCGATCAGCGTCGAGGAACGCTCGAGCCAGGAAATCGTGCACGCGATCCGCAGCAAGACGGCGGAGCTCGGCATCGTCGCCGATTCGGTCGGACTCGGCGGCCTCGAGCAGAAGCCGTTTCGCGAGGACTGGCTGATCGCCGTCGTGCCGGCCGCCCATGCGCTCGCGTCGCGCGACGCGGTCGCGTTCGACGAGATCGTCGATGCGGATTTCATCGGGCTCACGGACGGCAGCGCGCTGCAGGTCCATCTCGCCGATCAGGCGCGCGCGCTCGGCAAGCGAATCCGGTATCGTGTGCAGCTGAAGAGTTTCGACGCGATCTGCCGCGTGATCGAAAGCGGTGTCGGGATCGGCATCGTGTCGCGGCACGCGGCGGAACGCGCGATGCAGACGATGGACGTGCGGCTCGTCGAGCTGTCCGATTCGTGGAGCCACCGAAAGCTGACGCTCTGCGCGCGGTCGTTCGACGCGCTGCCGAAATATACGCGCGAGTTCGTCGCGTTCCTGTCGGGGGATGCGCCGGCGCAATCGCGGTGATCCTGCGTGGCCACGCCGCCTGCTTGCGCCCTTGTTCGCCCGACATTGCCAGTTCCCGCATTGGAACCCGCGCTCCGCGCCCGACATGACTGCCATTGCCAACGCCTCGCCTCCACGCACCGATCGACGGCTGGTGATCGTCGACGGGCTGATCGCGCTGTACCGCGACGACCGGCAGTTGACCGACACGCTGTTCGGCCGGCTGCCGCTCGACACGCTGCCGATCGAAAACGGCGCGCGCGACTGGCCCGTCGATGAGCGCAGGGTTCTCGATGCGCCGAATCTGTAGCGGCAGCGGTGCGGCATTCGCGCCGCCGTCGCCCCAACGAGGAGACATCGCCGTGACTCGAACCGATCTCGCCGCGCGCTACCGTGCGTATATCGACTGCCTGAACCGACGGGACTGGGCCGCGCTCGACCGCCATGTCGCGGCCGACGTGATCCACAACGACCGCGCGCTCGGGCTGGCCGGCTATCGCGCGATGCTGGAGCAGGATGTGCGCGACATCCCCGATCTGCGCTTCGAGATCGAATGGCTGGTCTGCGAGCCGCCGCGTGTCGCGTGCCGGCTCAGGTTCGATTGCATGCCGCGTGCGACGTTTCTGGGCCTCGCAGTCGACGGCAGACGGATCGCGTTCAGCGAGCACGTGTTCTACGAATTCCTCGACGGGAAGATCCGCCAGGTCTGGTCGGTCATCGACAAGGCGGCGATCGAGCGGCAGCTTTAACGCGCTCCAGGGCGGGCGCCTGCGGGGTCGATCGTCACGCATATCTATCGCCGGGACGCCTATGGATAACGTTTTCTTCTTCGAACGGAAGAAAGCGTGCATCCCTTGCACTCGGATTCCCACCGCTTCCGCCACGCTCATCGCAAACGCCGGAAGGAAACATCCGCAATAAACGCGCCTGAAAACCGCATATTTCCCGACCACCGCGGAATCGTCCTCCCTTTCCCATCCGGGTTTCCCCCGCCACCCCTCCTGACGAAAGTTCATTGACAGCAGGCCTGACGATGCCTAAATTGGGAAAACGTTTTCCATCGTTAGCGGGCGGCGATTCGAACCACCGCTCCAGCACCGGAAAACGTCGGCCCGCTCGGGTTGCAATTCAGGCGTCCGCCTTCAGGGATCAGGGTTGCAAGGCGGAAGTCGGGTACGGGCATCGAGCGAGGCAGCGTCGGACCGGCCCGTCCTCACCACTATTCAAACCGGAGACACCCCACAATGCATCCGCGCAGCAGATTCGCGCTCGGCGCCGCGCTCAGCGCCCTTTCCGTCCTGTTCGTCAGCGCGTGCGGCGGCAACGACGTGACCGACACGCAGCCGTCCTCCCCTTCATCGCCGTCGACGCCCGCACTCGCCGCCAACTCGCTGCAGGCGCTCGTCTATGGCGCGCCCGACACCAGCGTGCCGGCCGGCGCCGACATCCCCGTCACAATGATGGGCCAGATGCGCGCGCTGTTCGACCTGATCCGCAAGTCGCCCGACTTCACGCAGGTCGTGATGGATCTCGGCGACGGCACGCCGGTCCACGTGCTCGACACGAACACCGGCGACAAATTCCTGCCCGGCAAGCTCGCGCTCGGCCTGTCGTACATCCTGATCGACATGAAGTCGAAGGGCGACCCGCAATACGCGAGCTATCTCGCGACCTACCAGCAGATCACGACCGCGATGATGGCGCAGTCGGGCGCCAACTACACGTATGCGAATACGTCCTGGGGCGAGTACTACTATCTCGTCGCGCTGAACAACCTGAAGGCGCACGGCATGCTCAACGAAGTGTTCAGCGACGCGATGCTCGCGACGCTGCAGCGCCGGCTCACGTTCTGCGACATGTTCGGCCCCGATGCGAGCGGCAAGACCGACACGTGCCCGGCCGCCGGCACGCCGATCGACATCGCGTCGCTCAACACCGCCCAGAACTACTATGCAGTGTCGTACGGGATCGCCGGGCTGCGGCAGAAGCTCGGCTGGAGCAATCCGTCGTTCGCGTCGGCGACCGATCCGGCGGTCGCGACGATGGGCGCGCGCGACGCGCTGCTGTACACGCTCACGAACCATATCCGCAACGATTCGTCGGGCGGCTTCTCCGACGAGGCATCGAACACGCACACGACGTACTACGACAAGGCCCGCTTCGACCGCTACAGCACGCTGCTGATCGGCGAAGTGGTCGAGCGCACCTTCGAAATGGACAACGCGGCGAATCTCACGCCCGAGCTGAAGGGCTATCTGCGCAAGTCGGTCGACCTGATCCTCCCGCAGCTGAACACGGACGGCCAGGGCTTCAACTACGGCCGCTCGATCGGCCCGTACGGCGACTCCGCCTTCATGGAAGTGCTGACCGCGGCAGCCAATGCAGGCGTGCTGACCGACCAGGAAAAGCAGATCGCCTACGCGTTCATCTACAAGGCCGCGCACCGCTTCGACACGTACTGGTACGACCCGTCGCTGCCGACGCCGTCGGTGAATATGTGGGTCAAGGGGCGCGGCACCGACGCGTATCGGGGCAAGCCGCGCGTGATGGGCGAGAACTTCAGCCTGCTGCACCAGTACCTGTACGTGAACGCGTGGTGGAACAAGCTCGGCTTCGAAGGCAAGGCGCCGATGGCCGACGCGGACTACGGCGCATGGCTCGATGCACTGCCGCGCTATACGCTCACCTGGTACAACCAGCCCAACGACACCGCGCATCCGTACAGCGCGGCGCTGCTCACCGTGCGCGACGGCCGGCGCGTGATCAACCTGAATCTGAGCCAGGCGCCCGACTACAACTCGTACACGCCGTACTATCCGGTGCCGTTCTCCGACAAGCTGTCCTACGGCACGACCGATCTCGGCTATGCGCTGCTGGTGCCGCAGGTCTCGTACAACGGCAAGACCTACATTCCCGTCACGTACTACAAGAACCTGAACGTGCAGCAGACCGGCACCCAGGTGATCGTGTCGTTCGATACGGCGAAATTCCGGCTCGCGACGAAGAACGCCGCCTACACGACGGACCTCGACCTGCAGGCGCATACGGTGCTGACGTTCGATCACGGCACGATCTCGCGCAGCGACACGCTGAGCTCGGGCACGCTCGCCGGCACGCTGTCGGTCGAAACGGACTTCACGTCGTTCGCGGACTTCGCGGCCACGCAGGTCAACGGCGACGGGATGTCCGTCAGGTATGCGAACGGCATCGCGACCGGCTACGCGGCATCGGGCTTCGACACCTGCGCGCTGTCGGCTTTCGACACCGTGAATGGCGCGACGAATCCGCTGTCGACGACGCCGATCGGCCAGCTGCATTCGAACTTTGCGTGCACGACGCGGCCGTTTGCGCTCGGCTCGGGCGCCAGCCGTTCGTTCGGATGGACGCTGAAGTACGCGGATCCTGCCTGAGCGGAAGCACGCCGTTCCGTCATGCCGCCGGAAGCCGGGAGCCGATGCCGGCGTTCGGCGGCAGCAGTGACGTCGGCGCGCTCGCCGCGAGCGGCCTAGCGCAGCCCGGAAACCGTCATATACGCGCCAAGCGCGATCAACCCGACGAAGAAGCAGCGCTTGAAGGTCTTTTCGCTCATCACGCGCCGCGCATACTGGCCGCCGGCCATGCCCGCCAGCGCCGGCACCAGCGCAAGCGCCGACACGCCGAGGTCGACGGTCTGCAGCGCGCCCGACACGCGCAACTGCAAGCCGAGCGCGATCGTCGACGCCGTAAACGACAGCCCGAGCGCCTGGATCAAATCGTCCTTCGAGAGCCGCAGCGCCTGCAGATAGGGCACGGCAGGCACGACGAACACGCCGGTCGCGGCCGTCACCACGCCGGTCAGATAGCCGACCACGGCCGACAGCCACGTCTCGTGCCGGCCCGGCGCCGGCAAGCGCGCGGCCGCGAGACCCCACAGGCCGTACAGGATCAGCACGACGCCGAGCGCCGCATGCGTCCACGCGCTGCCGGCCGCGAGCGCGGGCAGGCCGCCCGTCAGCGTGCCGATCGTCAGCCCCGCGATCAGCGGCCACAGCCGGCGCAGCAGCGGCCCGAACGACGGACCGAGCCACAATTGCCAGATATTGGTGATGAACGACGGCACCAGCAGCAGGCTGGCCGCGGCCGACGGCGGCATCGCGAGCATCAGCAGCCCCATTGCGATCGTCGGCAGGCCGAGGCCGATCATGCCTTTGACCGCGCCGGCGAGCAGGAACACCAGCGCGATGATCGTCAACGTATGAATCTGCATGGCGGGCGGTGCGTCCGGTTGAATACGGTGCCGATGGTGCACCGCCCGCGCGCCGTCCACCATCTGGTTTTGCCTGAGTCCGGCTCGGGCCCGGCGGGCGGGACCGCTCGCCGGCGCAGCGCTCAGCCCTCGTGAGCCCCCCGTCCCTGCTCGCTATCGAGGTGCGCCATCTGTGCGGCCGGATAGCGTTCGCCGGCAGCCGCCCCGGCGGGAACCGCCGCTTCGATGCGCGCGAGGTCATCGACCGTTAGTTGCATCGACGAGGCTTGCAACGCATCGCGGAGCTGCGTGCGCTTACGCGCGCCGATCAACGGCACGATGTCGTCGCCGCGCGACAGCGCCCAGGCGATCGCGATCTGCGCGGGGTTGCTGCCCTTTTCGTCGGCAATCGTGCGCAACGCATCGACGAGCGCGAGATTGTGTTCGAGATTCGCGCCCTGGAAGCGCGGGCTCGCCGCGCGGAAATCGCGCTCGCGCGGCTGCGCCCTATTCCAGCCGCCGCCCAGCAGCCCGCGCGACAGCACGCCGTACGCGGTCACGCCGATGCCGAGCGCGCGGCACGTCGGCAGGATCGCGTCCTCGATCCCGCGCGACAGCAGCGAATATTCGATCTGCAGATCCGCGATCGGCGCGACGGCCGCCGCGCGGCGAAGCGTGTCGGCGCCGACCTCCGACAAGCCGATATGGCGCACGTAGCCGGCCTTGACGAGATCGGCGATCGCGCCGACCGTCTCCTCGATCGGCACCGCCGGATCGACGCGCGCCGGCCGGTAGAGATCGATGTAGTCGGTACCGAGCCGCTTCAGCGTATAGGCGACGAAGTTGCGGATCGCGACCGGCCGCGCATCGTAGCCGGCGAAGCCGCCGGCCGGATCGCGCAGCGCGCCGAACTTCACGCTGATCAGCACCTGCTCGCGCGTGCGGCCGCGCAGCGCATCGCGGATCAGCATTTCGTTGTCGCCCATCCCGTAGAAATCGCCGGTGTCGAGCAGCGTGATCCCGTGATCGAGCGCGGCGTGCAGCGTCGCGATGCTCTCGTCGCGGTCGGCCGGGCCGTAAAGATCGGACATGCCCATGCAGCCGAGCCCGATCGCCGATACCCGCGGGCCCGTGCGGCCCAGTTGACGTGTGTTCATGTGCGTTCCTTCGCGTGGTGACCGATGGACCGCATTCTCGACGGAACGCCGCGCGCGATAAACGCGAAACGCGCAACCAAATCATTCGACGCTGATTAACAATGGAGGCTGTCCCAACCCGCCGGCTTTCGCTCCCCGCATGGATCATCTGCAAGCAATGCGCATCTTTGCGCGCGTCGCCCATCTCGGCAGCTTCACGAAGGCGGCCGAGCAGCTGCAACTGCCGCGTCCGACCGTCAGCAACGCGGTCCAGTATCTGGAAAAGCATCTGAAGGTACGGCTGCTGCAGCGGACGACGCGTCGCGTCGGGCTGACCGTCGAAGGCACGACCTACTACGAGCGCTGCGTGCGGCTGCTCGCCGATCTCGACGACGCGGAAACGCTGTTCGAAGAGGCCGGCGCGTCGCCGCGCGGCGTCGTTCGCGTCGATCTGCCCGAGCGTTTCGCGCTGCATCGCGTGATCCCGGCGCTGCCCGATTTCCACACGCGCTACCCGGACCTGCGCGTCGTGATCAGCATGACCGACCGCTTCGTCGACCTCGTCGCGGACGGCATCGACTGCGCGGTGCGCGTCGGCACGCTGTCCGACACGTCGCTGGTCGCGCGGCGCATCGGCGAGATGGCGCAGCTCAACTGCGCGTCGCGCGACTACGCGGCGCGCCACGGGCTGCCGCGTACGCCCGACGAACTGCCGGACCACGTCGCGGTCGGCTATTTCTCGAGCCGCACAGGTCGCGAACTGGACTGGGAATACACGGACATGGACACCGGCGACGTGCACACGGTGAAAATGCGCAGCATCGTGTCGGTGAACAGCTCGCAGGCGTATCTCGCGTGCTGCGTCGCGGGCCTCGGGATGATCCAGGCGCCGCGCGATGGCCTCGAGCCGCTGCTCGCGGACGGCACGCTGGTCGAGGTGCTGCCGGAATGGCAGGCGCCGCCGCTGCCCGTTGCGGTGGTGTTTCCGCACGGCCGCCATCTGGCGCCGCGCGTGCGGATCTTCGTCGACTGGCTCGCCGAGACGCTCGGCGACGTGAGCCGCGCGACCTGACGGGGCCGCGTTACGTGGCTGCCCGTCAGAACTTGTGACGAATCGCGGCGCGCACCGCGAACTGGTTCGACGACGACGACGGGCCGTCGGTCCCGACCACGTAGCCGCCGTCGGCCGCGGTACCCGTGCGATCGCCGGCCACCTTTTGCCACGCGCCCTGCAGGTAGACGTCGGTGCGCTTCGACAGGCTGTAGTCGGCCATCAGCCCGACCGTGTGGTACTTCGGCTTGATCGATCCGGTCGCCGCATCGAACTTGCCGTCCGTATACACGTACTGCGCGCCGACGTAGAACGCGGGCGTCAGCTGATACTTGCCGTTGACCTCGAAGTTGTCGAATTTCGTCGCGCCGAGCCCGAGGCCCGCGAACGTCGACGCCGGCAGATAGACGGTCGACACCGGGTTCTTCAAGTCGGTCTTCGTGTAGACGAAGCCGACCGTCGCGGGCCCGAACGTGTAGTTCAGCCCGCCGCCGAAAACCCGCAGCCGCTCGGCGACGAAGTTCGCGTCGTCCGCGGCGATCGCACCCGCGCCGCCGGCGCCCGGATGGTTGGCCTGCAGATACGCGGCCGCGACCTGCAGGCCGGCGAGCGAATACTGCGCGCCGAGGCTGTACTGACGGTTGTTCGAGAAGCCGGTGCTGTTGCTGAAGCTGTACGTGCCGCCGACCGACAGCCCGTTCCAGTCCGGGCTCGCGTACTTCACCGTGTTGTTCACGCGGAACGAGTTGTCGGTGTTGTCGTTGTCGAACGGATGCGAGAACAGCGTGCCGCCCCAGTTGCCGTTCGCGGTCAGCGGCGCGAGATAGTCGACGACCGAATCGTACTGGCGGCCGAACGTCAGCGTGCCGAAACGCGACGCGCCGAGGCCGACGAACGCCTGCCGGCCGAACATCCGGCTGCCCTGCCCGAGCCGGCCGTTGTTCACGTCGAAACCGCTTTCGAGCGTGAAGATCGCCTTCAGCCCGCCGCCGAGATCCTCGCTACCCTTGAGCCCCCAGCGGCTGCCCTGCGCATAGCCGCTCGCGAGCTGGTAATCGGCCTTGCCCGCGCCGTTGACGCTCACGTTGTTCGTGTAGTTGAAGCCCTCGTCGATCACACCGTACAGCGTCACGCTGTCCTGCGCGAAGGCCGGCGCGGCAAACGCGGCGAGCGCGGCGGCAAAAATGACGTGCTTCCTCATGTCGGATCTCCGGAACCCGGCACCGGGCTGGCATGTGCCCGGCAATTGTTGGTTTGTTGTATGGCTGGTCCGCGCGGCGGACCGCGCGGCGTGCAGCCGCGCGACGACGAAATGGTGTCACGTCGAAAACCGGCCGTCCACCGACGCGCATGCCCTGCGGGCAAAGCGTTGCGCCCTTCCAACTGCGTGCCCGGGCGGCCGCCGCGGCCGCCTTGCCGGCCGCGGCGCGGCGGGCCGCCATTCGCGTAAACCCGGAACCGGCCGCATCGGTGGCACAATGCGCATCCATCATCATTTCGTCACGCAGTCATGCTTCACCCCGAACCCCGCGCGGCCCGTTGCCGCCGCGCCTGCGCCAGCGCCCGCGCCGGCCGCGAGGACGCGCGATGACCGCGCCCGCCCGGGCCGGCCGCTATGCCGAACTCGATTTCTTCCGCGGCCTCGTGCTGCTCGTGATCGTCGTCGACCATATCGGCGGCAGCATCCTGTCGCGCGTGACGCTGCATGCGTACGCGCTGTGCGACGCGGCCGAGGTATTCGTGTTCCTCGGCGGCTTCGCGACCGCCATCGCGTACAACTCGCTCGCCGAGCGCCACGACGAATCGGCGGCGCGCCAGCGCTTCATCCGGCGCGCGTTCGAGATCTACCGCGCGTTTCTCGTGACGGCCGGGCTGATGCTGCTGATCACGGCCGTGCTGAACGCGTTCGCGATCGACGGGCCGAACATGCCGACCAACGATCTCGACGGCCTGCTGCACCGGCCGCTCGCCGCGCTGCGCGACATCCTGCTGTTTCGCCGTCAGCCGTACCTCGCGTCGGTCCTGCCGATGTATGCGTTCTTCGCGTTGCTCGCGCCGCTCGCGCTGCCGCTCGCGCGCACGCAGCCGTGGCTGCTGCTCGCGTTCAGCGGATCGCTCTGGTACGCGGCGCCGCATGCGGCGCGCTTCCTGCCGACCGTCGACGGCGTGCCGTGGGACTTCAATCCGTTCGCGTGGCAGTTCCTGTTCGTGCTCGGCGTGATCTCGCGCTGCCAGCCCGTCTACCAGACGCTCGCGCCGAAGCCGCAGGGCTGGCTGCTCAGCGTCGCGGCGGTCGCGATCGTCGCCGCGGGCGCGTATTACCGGCTGCGCATCGAACCGTTCCCGACCGATCCGTCGATCAAGCAGAACCTCGGCGCGCTGCGGCTCGCGAACTTCCTCGCGATCGCATGGCTCGCGGCGAAGCTCGTGCACCTCGGCTGGATGAAGAAGGTCGCGCACGCGATGCCGTGGATCGGCACGATCGGCCGGCAGGGGCTGCTGTGTTTCGTCGCGGGCACCGGAATCTCGCTCGCGGTCGATTCGGTGCTGTACCAGGCGACCGACGGCTATCTGAACGTGCCGCTCGGGCTCGCCGCCGACGTCGTCGCGATGGGGCTGCTGTATCTCGTCGCGAAACTCTATGCGCCGCTCACCGCGCGGCTGCCGTTCGGTTCGCGGCGCTGACATGCGGCGCCATCGTCTGCTGCTACGATAGGCGGCGCCTTTTCTGACCCGATTCGCCATGCGTCGACTCGCCTTTCCGCTCGCCCTTGCCCTGATCGCCGGCTCCATCGCCGCCGCGCGCGCCACGCCCGTCGCGTCCGCCGCGCCATCGGGCGCGGCTGCATCGTCGCTCGCCACGCCGGCCGCGTCGGGCGCGACGCTCAACCCCGGCAGCAGCATCGTGCTGCGCACGTTCCGTTCGGCGTCGCTGCAGCGCGACTGGTCGTACACGGTCTACCTGCCGCCCGGCTACAACGCGGAAGGCGCGCGCTATCCGGTGATGTATCTGCTGCACGGCAACGCGGGCAACGCGAACGACTGGATCACGCAAGGCCGGCTGCAGGCGACGGCCGACACGCTGATCGAGCGCCACGAGATTCCGCCGGTCGTGATCGTGATGCCGCAAGGCGGCACCGACTGGTACGTCGATCGCAAGGAGAAGATGCAGAGCGCGTTTCTGAACGACCTGCTGCCCGAAGTCGAGATGCACTTCGCGGTATCGAACCAGCGCGCGGGCCGCGCGATCGGCGGCGTGTCGATGGGCGGCTTCGGCGCGCTGCGCTTCGCGCTGCTCGAGCCGGGGCTGTTCTGCGGCGCGATGCTGCTCAGCCCCGCGATCTACGCGAACGAGCCGCCGCTCAATTCGGCGGCGCGTTACGTCGGCGTGTTCGGCGATCGCCAGTTCGACGCGCGCGTGTGGCACGAGCTGAACTATCCCGCGCTGATGCGCGGCTATTTCGCGCGCACGTGGCGCGTGCCGATGTTCATCGCGGCCGGCGACGACGATCTGACGATCCAGGCCGAATCGAGCCTGCTCTATACGCATCTGCGGCGCGCGCAGAATCCGGCCGAGCTGCGCATCGTCGACGGCGGCCATACGTGGGACGTGTGGCGCGGGCTGCTCGCGCCGGGGCTCAAATACACGCTCGACTGCGTGAAGTAACGCGAGGCGGCGCGTGCGCGATACGGGCGCATGTGCCGCGCTGCACGTCGCGGCGCGATATCAGTTCCACGCGTGCCGCGCCGGTCGCACGCCGTTCAGATAGTAGTTGCCGACCAGATGGTATTTCCAGCGCACCGGGTCGTGCAGCGTGTGCGTGCGCGCATTGCGCCAGTGCCGGTCGAGACCGTGCTCGGCGAGCGTCGACTGCGTGCCGGCCAGTTCGAACAGCTTCTCGCCCGCACGCAAGGCGATTTCGGTCGTCAGCACCTTGGCTTCGCCGACCGCGACCGACGCGCGTGCGACGTCGTCGTCGGTCACCGTGCCGCGCGCGCGAATTTCGTCGAGCGTGCGCGCCGCGCGCTCGAGCAGCGCTTCCGCCGCATGCAGCTCGATATGCAGACGGCCGACTTCGCGTAGCAGCAGCGGATCGTCGACCGCGCGCTCGACGCCGCTGTCGACCCACGGCCGCGTACGCGTGCGCACGAACGCGAGCGTATCGTCGATCGCGGCCTTCGCGATGCCGGCATCGATTGCCGCCTGGATGATCTGCGATAGCGGACCGTTGAGCGTCGGCTCGTCCGACACCCGATGCGCGGGCAGCACATGCGACGCAGGCACGCGCACGCCGTCGAGCACGACGGTGCCGCTCGCGGTCGTGCGCTGCCCGAACCCCGACCAGTCGTCGATCACGGTGAGCCCGCGTGCGGGCTGCGGCACGTAGGCGAGCCACGCGCGCTGCGCATCGTCGAGGCCGAGCACCGGCACGTAATGCGCGAACAGCGCACCGGTCGAGTAGAACTTCGTGCCGTCGACCACATAGTCGTCGCCGTCGCGACGCACGCGTGTCTTCAAGTCGAGCACGTGCTTCGTGCCCTTCTCCGAGAAGCCGTTGCCGAACCGCTTGCCGCGCAGCACTTCGCCGAAGAAGTAGCGCTTCTGCGCGTCCGTTCCGGTCAGCGCGATCACGTCGACGAGCCCGAAATGATTCTGCGGCAGCTGCCCGAGCGACGCGTCGGCTGCCGCGACGATCTTCACGACGTCGGTCAGCGTCAGATGCGACACGCCTGCACCGCCGTATGCCTTCGGCACCGTGATCGCCCACAGCCCCGACTGCGAGAACCATTCGATTTCGTCGTACGGCAGCCGCCGCTCGCGATCGCGATCGGCGGCGCCTGCCGCGAGCCGCTGTGCGAGCGCATGCGCGGCAGCGATCGCCTGTGCATCGTCGGCGATCACGCGGGCGGTCTGCGCTTGCGTATCGGCCGGCGGTTCGTGAATCGTCGCGCTCGTGTCTGACATCGGGCACTCCTGTCGAATCGGGAAAGCCTTCAATCTAGCAGCGCGCGTCGGCACGGCCAACCGAGCGATCGTCGTAACGATATTCGTTCGGATCACAAACGACAGGCTGCCGTCCACTTGCGCGCCATGACGCCGCAATCGCTGCTCGAGTGTCGCCGCGGCGCGCAGCGGCCGCGTCATGCCTGAGGACGATAACGATGTGCGAATCCGTTATTGGAATGCGCGCGGCGCGCTTCCTATACTGGCCTGCCCGGCGCGACCGCGCCGCCTTTCGAGGAACGCCGCATGACTTCGTCGCACATCGACACCGACCTCTCCGCGGGCACCGACTACGACACGCTCGCGCGCCGCTTTCGCCCGATCTTCGACCGGATCGCCGCAGGCGCTGCCGATCGCGAACGCCGTCGCGAACTGCCGCACGAAGCGATCGGCTGGCTGAAGGCCGCCGGCTTCGGCGCGGTCCGGTTGCCGGTCGGCGACGGCGGTGCAGGCGCATCGCTGCCGCAGCTGTTTCGCCTGCTGATCGAACTCGGCGCCGCCGATTCGAATCTGCCGCAGGCGCTGCGCGGACACTTCGCCTTCGTCGAGGACTGGCTGAACGCGCCGCCCGGCCCCGCACGCGCGACATGGTTCGACCGCTTCGCGAGCGGCCAGCTCGTCGGCAACGCGTGGACCGAGGCCGGCGACGTGCCGCTCGGCCGGACCGTCACGACGCTATCGGCCCGCGACGGCCGGCTCGTGCTGAACGGCCGGAAGTTCTACAGCACCGGCAGCCTGTTCGCCGACTGGATCGACGTCTTCGCGCAGCGCGAGGACGGCAGCGACGTGATCGTCGCGGTCGCGACCGCACAGCCCGGCGTGATCCGCGAAGACGACTGGGACGGCTTCGGGCAGACGACGACCGGCAGCGGTACGACGCGCTTCGTCGATGCGGCGGTCGAGGCCGACGACGTGATCGACTTCGCACGCCGCTTCAAGTATCAGACCGCGTTCTACCAGCTCTTCCACGTCGCGACGCTGGCCGGCATCGGCCGCGCGATCGTGCGCGACGCGGGCGAGCTCGTGCGCGGCCGCACGCGCGTGTACAGCCACGGCAATGCCGCGCGCGCGGCCGACGACGCACAGCTTCAGCAGGTGATCGGCGAGATCGCGTCGTGGGCGTACGGCGCCGAGGCGCTCGCGCTGCGCGCCGCGCAATCGCTGCAGCTCGCGTACGACGCGCACTTCGGCGGCGACGATGCGGCCGAGCGGGCCGCGAACGTTGCGGCTGAAGTCGAATCGGCGCAGAGCCAGCTCGTCGTGTCCGATCTCGTGCTGCGCGCGGCGACGCGGCTGTTCGACGCGCTCGGCGCGTCGGCGACACGCAGCGCGACCGCGCTCGACCGCCACTGGCGCAACGCACGCACGGTGTCGTCGCACAACCCGCTCGTCTACAAGGCGCGGATCGTCGGCGACTGGGTGATCAACGGCCGCACGCCGCCGTTCGTCTGGCGCGTCGGCAGCGGCACGGATGCCGTCGCGGGAGCGGCGCGATGAGCAAGACCATTCGCTTCAACGCGTTCGAGATGAACTGCGTCGGCCACCAGTCGCCGGGGCTGTGGGCGCATCCGCGCGACCGCTCGTGGCAGTACAAGGATCTCGACTACTGGACCGACCTTGCCCGCGTGCTCGAACGCGGGTTCTTCGATGCGATCTTCATCGCCGACGTGATCGGCTACTACGACGTCTATCAAGGCAGTCACTACCATGCGCTGCGTCAGGCCGCGCAGATTCCGGTCAACGATCCGCTGCAACTCGCCGCGCCGATCGCGATGGCGACCGAGCATCTCGGCATCGGCATCACGGCATCGACGACGTTCGAGCATCCGTATACGTTCGCGCGCCGGCTGTCGACCGCCGATCATCATACGAAGGGCCGGCTCGCATGGAACATCGTCACGTCGTACCTCGAAAGCGGCGCGAAGAACGTCGGCGATCGCGGGCTGCGCACGCACGACGATCGCTATGCGGTCGCGGCCGAATACGTCGAGGTGCTGTACAAGCTGTTCGAGGGAAGCTGGGAGGACGGCGCGGTGGTCCGCGATCGCGACGGCCGCGTGTTTACGCATCCGGAGAAAGTGCACGACATCGGCCACAAGGGGCGGTTCTTCGAGGTGCCGGGCTGCCATCTGTGCGAACCGTCGCCGCAGCGCACGCCGGTGCTGTTCCAGGCCGGCGCATCGGGCCCCGGCAAGGCGTTCGCCGCACGGCATGCCGAATGCGTGTTCGTCGCCGCACCGACGCGCGCGCAGCTTGCGCGCTACGTCGCCGACATCCGCACGCAGGCCGTCGCGGCCGGGCGCGGCGCGCGCAGCGTGCTGATCTACACGCTCGTCACGGTGATCGTCGGCGAGACCGACGCCGAGGCGCAGGCGAAGTTCGACGAGTACCGCCGCTACGTCTCGTACGACGGCTCGCTGGTGTTCATGTCCGGCTGGACCGGCATCGACTTCGGTCAGTACGCGCGCACCGATCCCGTCAGGCGCGTCGACACGAACGCGATCGTGTCGGCGGTCGAGCATCTAGCCGGCGGCGATACGACGTGGACGATCGAGGAGCTCGCGGCATGGGGCGGCATCGGCGGCATGGGGCCCGTCTTCGTCGGGTCCGCACAGACCGTGGCCGACATCCTGCAGGAGTGGGTCGACACGACCGACGTCGACGGCTTCAATCTCGCGTATGCCGTCGCGCACGAGACGTTCGAGGACGTCGTGCGCTATCTGGTCCCGGAACTGCAGCGGCGCGGCGTGTACCCGAACGCATACGCGCCCGGCACGCTGCGGGAAAAGCTGTTCGGCGGCTCCGCACGACTGCCGGACACGCATCCGGCCGCGCGCTTTCGCGATCTCGCGCGCAGCGAGCGTGACGCGCATGCATCCGTTTGACGGCCGCACGGCATCGGCGGCCGCGGCCGCCGATGCCGCCGCTCATGCGTGCGGATCCGCATCGATGTCGCGCGCGGTCGGCTCGTAGCGCACGATCAGCAGGAACACGATCGGCGTGACTGCGCTGACCGCCACCACCCAGAACATGTCGGTACCGAGCCGCGCCTGCAGGATCGGCAGGACGAACAGCGCCAACGCCTGACCGATTCCGCACAGCGAGCGGCCGAAGCCGACTCCTGTGCCGCGGATCGTCGCCGGATACGACAGCGTCGGATAGATCATCATCTGCGCGCCGGGGCCGAAGCCTTCCGCGAACAGCCAGGTGCCGAGCATCAGCAGCACGAAGCCGACCGCGAGTGCGCCGTGCGGATGCCCGGCCAGCGCGAGCGCGACGAGCGCGACGAACTGCAGCGCGAAGCCCGCGATCGCGACGTGCCGCGACGGATAGCGGTACGCGAGCCGCATCCCGAGCAGGCCGCCGGTGAATGCGAACAGCACGTTCAGCGCGAGCGACGCGGCGATCGTCTCGAACACGCCCGCACCGAGGAACTGCGAGAGGATCGACGGCAGGAAGAACGCGATCGCCGTGTATTCGAACGGGATGCACAGATTCATCACGCTCGCGACGATCGTGCGGCCGAGATACGGCCGCTCGAACAGTGCGCGGATCCGCACCGGCGGCGCGCTCGGCTCGCGCGGCCCGTCCTGCGCTTCGTGCGCGTGTATCCCGTACGACTCGCGCAGAATGCGCGCCGCGTTCGCGAGATCGCCTTGGTTGGCGGCCCACAGCGGCGATTCGTTCATGAAGCGGTTACGCACGAGAATGATGGCGAGCGCCGGCACCGCGCCGAAAATCAGCGACGCGCGCCAGAGCCACCCGGCATGCTCGGCCGGCAACAGAAAGTACAGGCCGAAGATCAGCAGAAAGCAGACCGACGACGCGACGTACCACATCGGGCACCACGCGGCCAGCCGCGACGCCTTGTTGCCGCGGCCGCCGAACTTCGAAAATTCGGCGAGAAACGCCATCGCGACCGGCAGGTCGATACCGACGCCGAGCCCCATCACGAAGCGAGCGCCGATCAGCACCCACACGTTCGGCGCGAGGCCGGCGGCGATCGCGGCGATCACGAAAAACAGCATGTCGGCCATGAAGACCTGATAGCGGCCGATGCGGTCGGTCAGCCAGCCGCCGAGCAGGCTCCCGAAGATCGTGCCGATCATGATCGCGGAACCGACGAGCCCGGTCAGCGCGGGTGTCAACGCGAACTCGCGCGCGACGTCGTCGATGCCGTACGACAAGGTCGTCAGGTCGTACGCATCGAGAAACACGCCACCGAGCGCGAGCAGCACGATCATGCGCGCGTGGCTGACGGACGCATCCGTCGTGTTGATCAGACGCGCGACATCGCTTGCGGAGCGAATCGGCGCGGAAACCGGCGTGATGGCATTCAGATCGATCGAACTCATTGCACTCCCTCGTTGCACCGGCGAACCGGCGGTATCGGCACCGCGCGATCGGCGCGCATGCGCCGCGCGCGTGTGCGGGCAGCGAAGATTCTGGGCGGTCGGCGTCGGTATCCCAACCGATATAAATCGATAAATTTTTCGGCGTGCACGATAACGGCGCGCGCGTCGCGCTTAGCAGCCGCACGCATGTGCAATCGCGGATTTCTTGGTTATCGCCGCGCCGGCGCTTCGGTACAGTGCTCGGTCATCCTGCCTGTTCGCGGCACGTTGCCGCCCTTCCGGAGATCTCACGATGAAGCTGTCCTGGTTCCGCGCGTGGCAAGCCGCGGCCGCCTTCGCCGTCGCGCTCGCCGCTGTCGTGTCGCCGCGCGCGCACGCGGCCGCCCCCGCGGAAATTCGCGTCGACTACGCGTACTACTCGCCCGAAAGTCTCGTGATCCGCCATTTCGGCTGGCTCGAAGACGCGTTCAAGGCCGATCGCACGCCGGTGCGCTGGGTACTGAGCCTCGGCAGCAATCGCGCGCTCGAATACCTGAACAGCGGCGCGGTCGACTTCGGGTCCGCCGCGGGACTCGCATCGGTGCTCGCGCGCGCGAACGGCAATCCGATCCATGCCGTCTATGTGTTCTCGCGCCCCGAGTGGACCGCACTCGTCGTACGCAAGGATTCGCCGATCCGCTCGCTGGCCGACCTGAAAGGCAAGAAGATCGCCGCGACGCGCGGCACCGATCCGTTTCTGTTCACGCTGCGCGCCTTGCATACCGTCGGGTTGACGCGCGACGACGTGGAACTCGTGAACCTCCAGCATCCGGACGGCCGCACCGCGCTCGCGAACGGTCAGGTCGACGCGTGGGCCGGCCTCGATCCGCATATGGCGGCCGCGCAGCTCGACGACGGCGCGCGCCTGCTGTATCGCAACGTCGCGTTCAACACGTATGGGCTGCTCAATGTGCGCGACGCGTTCGCGCGCCAGTATCCGGAGGCCGTCACGCGCGTGCTGCAGGTCTACGAGCGCGCGCGCGAATGGATCGTCGCGCATCCGGACGAAACCGCGCGGATCGTCGCCGACGAATCGAAGGTGTCGCTGCAGGTCGCGACGCTGCAGCTGCAGCGCAACGATTTCGGCGATCCGGTGCCCGGCGAGCGCCAGCGCGCGGCGCTGAAGGCCGCCGCACCGGTGCTGACGGCCGAGCAACTGATCAAGCCGGGCGTCGATCCCGCGAAGATCGTCGATACGCTGATCGATCCGGCGTTCGTGCGCCCGCTCGCCACCGCGTCGCACTGACATGTCGCGGCTCTCGCCTACCGTCGCGCGCGACGACGCGCTCGTCCGCCGCCCTTGCGCGCCGGCGCGTGCGACGCACCGCGACCCGTTGCGCGCGTGGCGCATCGCCGGCATCGCGCTGCCGTTCGCCGCGCTCGCGCTGATCGAGTTCGGCGTGCGGCGCGGCGGGTTGCCGGCCAATCTGGTGCCGGCGCCGAGCGAGATATTCGATACGCTCGCGCGAATGGGCGCCGCGCGCGTCGCGCGCCACGTCGGTGCGAGCGCGTTGCGGGTCGCCGCGGGCTTCGCGATCGGCGCGTCGCTCGCGCTCGTCGTCGGCGCGGCGATGGGCGTGAGCCGGCGCATCGACGCGCTGCTCGAGCCGACGTTCCAGGCGCTGCGCGCGATCCCGTCGCTCGCGTGGGTGCCCGTCCTGCTGCTCTGGCTCGGCATCGACGAAGCGCCGAAGATCACGCTGATTGCGATCGGCGCGTTCTTCCCCGTTCATCTCGCCGTGGTCGCCGGGATACGCAACGTCGATCGCAAGCTGATCGAGCTCGGCGCGCTGTACCGCCTGCGTCCGCTCGCGCTGTTCCGCCGGATCCTGCTGCCCGCCGCGCTGCCGCAGATCGTCACCGGGCTGCGCACGGGCCTGAGCCTCGCGTGGATGTTCATGGTCGCGGCCGAGCTGATCGCGGCCACGCGCGGCCTCGGCTTTCTGCTCAGCGACGGTCGCGAAACCGGGCGCCCCGATCTCGTATTCGGCGCGATCCTGCTGCTCGCGCTGCTCGGCAAGCTGACCGACGGCGCGATGCGGCGCATCGAGCTGCACTGGCTCGGCTGGCGCGACGCGGCCGCCGGCACGTCGCGGGACGCATCGCGATGAGCGCGCGGCTGCCGTCGCCCGATGCCGCCCGCGCGACCGATACGCCGCTGCTCGACCTGCGGATCGCGCACAAGTCCTACGGCGACCGCCCGATCCTCGCCGACATCGCGCTGCAGCTCGCGCACGGCGAAATCGTCTGTATCGTCGGCCCGAGCGGCTGCGGGAAGAGCACGTTGCTGCGGATCGTCGCCGGCCTCGATACCGCGTTTCGCGGCCGCGTGACGCTCGACGGCGTTGCGCTCGCCGCACCGTCGCCGCGTATCGGGCTGATTTTCCAGGAGCCGCGGCTGCTGCCGTGGCTGTCGATCGCCGACAACGTCGGCTTCGCGGCCGGGCCGCGCGGCGGACGTGCGCAGAGCGTCGCACGGCTGCTCGACGAAGTCGGGCTGGCCGATGTCGCGCAGCATCTGCCGGCTACCTTGTCGGGCGGGATGGCGCAGCGCGCGGCAATCGCACGCGGGCTGTTCGGCGAACCCGATCTGCTGCTGCTCGACGAACCGTTCAGCGCGGTCGACGCGATCACGCGGATGCGCCTGCAGCGGCTGCTGCTCGACGTCGTCCGCCGACGCCGGATGGCGGCGATCGTCGTCACGCACGATCTCGACGAAGCGTTGTATCTCGGCGATCGCGTGCTGCTGCTCGCGCCGAATCCGGGCCGGCTCGACGATGCGTTCCGTGTCGATGTGCCGCGGCCGCGCGACCGCGGCGATCCGCGGCTTAGCGCGCTCCGTGTGAGGCTGCTGCATGCGTTCGCGCGTTTCGACGAAGCTGCGCAGCGCGCCGACGGCGAGGTTCGAGCGTTCGCATCCGGCATCCGCGCCGACTGAATGACGACGAGCGCAACTGCGCTCGACGCAGCCGATCCTTTTGCGCGCGATCGCCGAGCAGCCTCGTCACGCCGAGCGATGCATCGTCGACAGCGATCATACGCGGGACGTGCGGCGCGGGCTGCTCGGGCAGCGCTTGACGTATGCGCTGGCGTGCGTGCAGTGAGACAGACGGCGCTGGCCGTCCGCTTTTCATCGCGCCTGACGTCGATCGGCCATGCGCCGAACTGCCCATCCGGATCATGCCGGCCGGCGGCCGCGACGCACCGCGGCGTCACGGTGCCGATATCGTGTCTGCCCCGCTCACAGCCACGTCCCACCCTGCCGCTCGCTCGGCACCTGTTCGAGCGCGTCGAAATCATGAATCCAGTCGAGGTGATGCAGCACGCGATCGCGCTCGGCGAGACGCGCATTGCGGGCCTGCGCGGCGGGCCCGTCGGGCAGATGCAGCACGTCGGCGGCAGAGATCGATGCGTACTGCACCTTGCGCGTACGACCGCGGCGCAGGCGTTCGTAGGCTTCCTGCGCTTCGCGCCAGTTGCCGGGCCCGGCCTTTGCCAGTTGCGCCGCCAGCACGACCGCATCCTCGATCGACTGGTTCGCGCCCTGCCCGTGATGCGGCACGAGCGCGTGCGCGGCATCGCCGATCAGCGTCACGCGCCCGCGGCTCCAGCGACCGAGCGGCGGCCGATGAAACAGGCCCCAACGCTGACTGATCGGCACGGCGGTGATCATCTGCACGACCGCCGGATGCCAGTCGCGGAACAGACGCAGTTGCTCGCCCTCTTCTGCCGGCATGACCCAGTCGCGCGACGGCCACGGCGACGGGTGACGCTCGACCAGCAGGAAGTTCTGATCGCCTTTGTCGCCGATCGGATAGTGCAGCAGATGCCCGTGCGGACCGATCCAGAACTGGATGGTCTCGGGATCCGGCAGCAGGTCCATGCGTTCGGCCGGCACCACGCCGCGAAAGCCCGAGCAGCCCGAATACAGCACGTCGTCGTAGCCGAGCATCCAGCGCCGCGTGATCGAGCGCGCACCGTCCGCGCCGATCACGAGATCCGCCTCGACGCGCCGGCCGTTGTCGAAACTCAGCGTGACGCGGTCCGGATGCTGCGCGAGATCGACGAGACGATGGCCGAGATGGATGCAGTCGAGACCGACCGCCTTCGACAGCACGGCCTGCAGATCGGCGCGATGGACGCCCCAGTACGCGCCGCCGAATTGCCGCCGATAGCTCGGCTCGCCGCGATGATGGCCGATCACCGCGCCGCTGCGTCCGTCGCGATAGACGAGGGCCGGAATCTCCGCACATACCGCGTCGAACTGCGAACGCAATCCCATGCGTTCGTAGAAGCGCGTCGCGTTGGCCGACAGCGCGACGGCCGCGCCGACTTCGCGCAACTCGCTGGTCTGTTCATAGAGCTGCGCGTCGATGCCGTGCTCGCGCAGCGCGAGCGCCAGCGTCAGGCCGCCGATGCCGGCGCCGACGATCGCGATCGTCAGATTGGTCTGCATGATGAAGGTGTCTCCGATATTCGGTTTGTGGGTTCCGCAGGGGTGCGGCCGACGCTGCGGTCAGCTCGAATGCAGGCGTCGTGCCGGTATTGTCGGGAGCGGGGTTTCATCCCACAATAAAATGCAGGGAATCCGCTTCATCACTGAACGAAATAATCGGGAGCCACGCCAAGCCATGGAACTGAGCGACCTCGACCTCAACCTGCTGTTGCTGTTCCAGCGGCTGATGCAGGAACGGCGCGTGTCGACCGTCGCCGAGCAGATGAACATGAGTCAGCCGGGCGTCAGCAACGCGCTTGCGAAGCTGCGTCGACGGCTCGGCGATCCGCTCTTCGTGCGCGCGCCGGGCGGTGTCGTGCCGACGCCGTTCGCGCTGCGCCTGGCCGAACCGGTTTCGCACGCGCTCGCGACGCTGCACGCCGCGCTCAATCCCGAGACGGGCTTCGACCCGCAGCACGCCGTGCGCACGATCACGATCGGCATGACCGATATCGGCGAAGTCGTGTTCCTGCCCGCGTTGCTGGAACGCCTCGCGCAGACGGCGCCCGGTATCGTGCTGAACACCGTGCGCAACACGAGCGTGAACCTGAGCGACGAAATGGCCGAGGGCCGCGTCGACCTCGCGATCGGGCTGCTGCCGCAGCTACAGGGCGGTTTCTATCAGCGCCGGCTGTTCGATCAACGATATGTGTGCCTGTTTCGGCGCGGGCATCCGCTCGAGGCCGCGCCGCTCACGCTCGACGCGTGGCGCGACGCCGGGCATCTGGTCGTGGTGTCGGCCGGGACCGGCCACGGGCAAGTGGACGAATGGCTGAAGCGGCGTCGCGTGACGCGCAACGTGCGGCTGACGGTGCCGCACTTCATGAGCGTCGGCTATATCCTGCAACGCACCGACCTGATCGCGACGGTGCCGGAGCATCTCGCGCTGCAGCTCGCGACGCCGTTTTCGCTAAGCTGGCGTGCGCTGCCGGTGACGCTGCCCGGCGCACCGATCCATATGCTGTGGCACGCGCGCGTGAACCAGGACGAGGGCAACCGCTGGCTGCGGGACGTCGTGGTCGAGTTGTTCGCAGAGGCAGGCGTGCGGCAGCGGAAATCGGGACCGGCGCGAAAGAAATAGGCGCGTGTACGATGTCGCGTCATGGGCGACGGCATCTTGCGACGACATCGCGCGTGCGTCCGCGCCATCCCTCTTCAACCAGCAGGAATTCAAGCCATGTCTGTCTCGAAGCAATTCGCAGCCGTCACGGGCGCCGGATCCGGCATCGGCCGCGCAGCGGCCGTCGCGCTCGCCGGCGCGGGATTCACCGTCGCGCTGATCGGACGTACGGAAGCGTCGTTGCGCGAAACACAAGAAGCGATTCGCGCCGCGGGCGGCGACGCGCACGTGTTTCCCGCCGACGTCACCGACGAAGCGTCGGTCGACCGCGCGTTTGCGCAGATCGCGCAGCAGTTCGGCCGGCTCGACGTGCTGTTCAACAATGCCGGACGCAATGCGCCGCCCGTTTCCCTCGACGCATACGAGCTCGACGTCTGGAACGCCGTGGTCGCAACCAACCTGACCGGCGTGTTCCTTTGCGCGCGGGCGGCCTGGCGCATCATGAAGGCGCAGACGCCGCAAGGCGGCCGCATCATCAACAACGGCTCGATCTCGGCGTACTCGCCGCGCCCCGAGACGATCGCCTACACGGCCACCAAGCATGCGGTGACCGGGATCACGCGGTCGCTGGCGCTGGATGGCCGCGCGTACAACATCGCCTGCGGTCAGATCGACATCGGCAACGCGGCGACCGCGCTCACGGAACGCATGACGCAAGGCGTGCCGCAGGCGGATGGCAGCATGGCGCCGGAGCCGCGCATGGACGTCGCGCATGTCGCGAACGCGATCGTGCAGATGGCGAGCCTGCCGCTGGACGCGAACATTCTGAACATGACGATCATGGCGACGGCGATGCCGTTTGTGGGGCGTGGGTAGGCATCGTGGCGGCGCCGGCCTTTCCTGCGAGCAGTTCTCATAGGCTCAACCGCCTCGTTCAAGAACCCCCTCAAACATCCGCATCCGGAATCCGCGCCGACTGAATGACGACCAGCGTATCGCCCGCCTCGATCCGGCACGGCGGATCCTCGTAGAACGACTGGATCTTGCCGCAGCGATCGAGGCCGACGACGATCGCGCCCGGCACCATGTTCGTCATGCAGCCGACCTCGTGCGGCAGCGCCTCGCGCTCGAGCAGCGTCGCGCGCCCGCGCGTCGAGAGCATGTCGTTCACGAACGGCACGATATAGCGGCTATGCACCGCGTCGGCGAGCAGCAACGCACCGATCTTCGTCGACGACACGATCACGTCCGCGCCGGCCTGCCGCAATTGCCGCTGATACAGATTCTCCTGGATGCGCACGACGATCTTCGTCTCGGGCGCGATGCTGCGTACCGACAAGGTCAGCAGAATCGCGGTCGGATCGTCGGTCACCGAGATGATCACGGCCTTCGCGGCGCGCACCTGCGCCTGGCGCAGCAGGTCCTCTTGCGCGGGATCGCCGAGCAACCCCGTCACGCCGAGTGCGGTCGCCGCTTCGAGCGCCTGCTGCTGCGCATCGATCACGATGATCGTCGACGGCTCGACGCCGCTTTCGAGCAGCTCGCGCACCGCGATCGACCCGGACAGCCCGTAGCCGCACACGACGATGTGATCGGTCAATTGCTTTTGCAGCCGTTTCATGCGGAATTCCTCGATGACGCGCTGGATCACGAACTGATACGCCGTGCCCAGAAAGATGAACCAGATGACGATGCGGATCGGCACGATGAAGAACGCATCGATCAGCCGCGCACGCGCGGTGACGGGCACGATGTCGCCGTAGCCGACCGTCGCGACCGTCACCATCGTGAAATAGACGAGATCGGCGATGCTCATCGGCGTGCTTTTCGTCGAATCGCGCAGCCCGTCGCGATCGAGATACAGCGCGAAGAACGCGAGCACGCACAGCAGCAGCACCGCGCCGAGGCGAAACAGCAACGTGCGGCGCGGCGACGTCGCGGGACGCGTAAACAACGTGCGTGTGCGTGGCGCCTGCCACGGGTCGCGCGCGCGGCGCAGCCGCGAACGCAGTGAACGACGCTGGGCGGAAGGCGAAGCCAACGGGAAGTCTCCTGAACGATGCGGGCTCGATTCTACGATGCGGCGGCGCGCACGCGTCCGTCACAGCATGCTGCGCGCCGGCACCATCGTGCCGTCGACGAAACGTCGCGCGCGAAACGCCGACAGATCGAGCGACGGTGCACCCGTGTCGATCCATTCGGCGAGCAGCCGCCCGACGATCGGCCCCATCGCGAAGCCGTGACCGCAGAATCCCGTCGCGATCGTGAGGCCCGACGGCGTGTCGGGTGCGTCGATCACCGGAATCCCGTCCGGCAGCACGTCGATCAGCCCGGCCCAGGCCTCGACGATCTGCGCATCCTTCAGCACGGGGAAGATCGCCTTCAGCTTTTCGAGCGCGCGCGGCGCGTGCGCACGGTTCGGCTGCGGCAACGGGTCGCGCGGCTCGATCGCGTCGAGGCGGCCGCCCAGGCGCGCGAGCGTATCGCGCCACGCGGCGCCGTTCAGATGCAGACGGAATTTCTCGCGCTGCGACCAGAACGCCGGCCAGAACAAACTCAGCCCGCGCAAGTGGCCGAGCGTCAGATCGACGTCGACCTGCATGTCGTCGGCGAGATTGATCGCGCCGTTCTTGCGCTGCCGGATGCCGAGGCCGTGGCCCCAGATCGTCGACGCGGATACCGGCGGCACCACATTGGTGCGCATGCAGGTGCCGCGCACGGCCTGTTGCGGCAGCCGGATGCCGACGCCGTCGAGCAGCCGGAAACTCGTCGCGCCGGCCGCGCAGATCACGCGACGCGTGCGGATGGTGCCGCGCTCGGTCGCCACACCGGTCACCGCGCCGGCGCCCGTCTCGATCGCGGTCACGCCGCAGCCTTCGAAGAAGCGCGCGCCGGACTCGATCGCGCGCGCGGCGAACGCGGCGGCCACGCGGCGCGGTTCGGCCTAGCCGTCGCTTTCGGTATAGAGGCCGCCGAGCGTGCGCGCATCGGTCGACAGCCCGCGCACGCGTTCGTCGATCTGCGCGCGCGTCAGCGTGCGCGTGTCGAGCCCGTGCTCGCGCGCGACGGCGAGCCACGCCTGGAACGACTGCCAATCCGTTTCGTTGTCCGCAATATAGAGACAGCCGCCCTGCCGCCATTCGAGATCGAAACCGAGTGTTTCCTCTAATTTCTCCCAGATCCGCATGCCTGCCATCATCAGCGGCACTTCAGGCGATTCGCGCCCCTGCTGCCGCACGAAGCCCCACGCGCGCGTCGACTGCTGGCCGGCGATTCGCGACTTGTCGAGCACCACGGCCTTCAGGCCGCGCAGTCCGAGGTAGTACGCGGCCGCACACCCCATGATGCCGGCGCCGGCGATCACGACGTCGGCTTCGGTCGGAAACGGCGCGTCGGCGCGCGTGAGCCCATCGTGCAGCGGATAAATTGTCGTCATTATTTCTTGTTCGGTAGGAATGTCCGGCTAACGCATGCCCGGCCGTAATGCCGGGATACACCTTTCACAGAAACGCACGGATCTGCATAAGGAGCGAAAGCCATTTTGCGGTAAAGTTATCTTTTCTGCGCGTGGCCGGTCGGCTCGCCACTGGACATCCCTCAGGACTGTCCGCCGAGACCGCCGCAAGGCGTCGTTCTGAACGTCATTCGATTCGACCCGATCCGCTCCCGTAGCATGACCACCGAAGCAATCACCACGGACTCCCTCGCGGTTGCCGAGCGCGTGCGCGAGCTGATGACCCGCAACGGCATCGGCAAGCGCCAGCAGACCACCGAGCTGTGCCGCATCCTCGACCTGAGTTTTTCACAGGGCCACCGCAAGCTGCGCGGCAGCAGCCCGTGGACACTTGCGCAGATCAAGAAAGTCGCCGAAGCGTACGGCGAACCGGCCGCCCAGTTGTTCGGCGCCCAGACGCTCGACCCCGGCATGGTCGGCGCGTGCTCGCAAGACGCGATTCTCTATGCCGGTGTCGCCGAGATCCCGTGCACCGCATGGATCGGCGCGCCGCTCGAAGCCGGCGCGCGCCCCGAATTCGTCGCGTACGAACAGAACGGCCGCTGGCGCGTGCTGCGCCACACCGGCGTGTTGTACCAGAACGCGTACGACGTGCACAAGATCGAAATCTATCCGCGCCGTGCGGAAAGCGACAAGCTCGTCGTCGCGGTCATCGATCCCGATCGCGTCAGCGCGACCGAGCTGTGCCGCTATCTCGAGCGCCAGGGCTTCGCGACGGCGTCGTTCGACGGCCTGACCGCCTTCGTCGATGCGCTGCAAGGTCAGGCATTCGACGCGGTCGTCACCGAGTGGCTGTTCGACGACTGCACGGCCGCGACCGCGATCAAGGCCGTGCGCACGTCCGACAATCCGGGCGCGCCGATTTTCGTGCTGACGGGCGATCTGCTCACGGGCCGCGCGAGCGAAGCCGACATCAGCGAAGTGATCCGCACCTTCGACGTCGTCTGCTACGAGAAGCCGGCACGCATGGCGATCCTCAGCGCCGATCTCGCGAAGCGGCTCGCACGCGGATAGCACGGCGCGCACGGCGGCCGTCCGCGGCTTCGTCAGTACAATAGCCGGACCCGTTCACGCGACGCCGGCATCCGCCGCCCGACTCCATGGCCCGCCTCATCCCCGACGACTGGAAAAATCTCGCCGCGACCGGCGCTGCCGAACGCGAACGCGAAACGCTCGCCGCACTCGAACACGCGCTGCCGGACGGCTACACCGTCTACCACGGCGTGCACTGGACGCGCGCCGACCAGAACTTTTCGGTGTTCGGCGAGACCGCGTTCGTCGTCGTGAGCCCGGCCGGCCGCGTGCTGCTGATCGAACTGAAGGCCGGTTTCCTGCGCGAGACGCCGAAAGGGCTCGTGAAGGTGTATCTGCAGACCGAGCGCAACGTCGCGATCCAGCTCGCGCGCACGCAGGAAACGCTGCACCGGCGGCTGACGGCCGCGTTCGGCGCGGGCGTCTACGGGATCGACGCGCTGCTGTATTGCCCCGACTACGCGATCCGCCAGACCGCGATCGCGGGCGTCGCGGCCGACCGCATCGTCGACGCGTCGCGCAAGGCGCAGCTCGCGCAGGTGATTGTGCAGATCCTGCCCGAAGATGAAACGCCGCTGCCGAACGCCGCCAAGATCCACCACTTTCTCGCCGACGAGCTCGCGCTGACGCCCGACACGAGCGCGCTCGTCGGTCAGGCCGGCACGCTCGTCACGCGGCTGTCGGGCGGCCTCGCCGCCTGGGCGCGGCAGCTCGAGTTCACGCCGTTCCGGCTGCGCGTGACGGGCACCGCCGGCTCCGGCAAGACGCAGCTCGCCGTGCAGGCGATGCGCGATGCGGTCGCGGCCGGCAAGCGCGTGCTGTACGTCTGCTTCAACCGGCCGCTCGCCGACTACATCGCACGCATCGCGCCGGCCGGCGCGACGGTCGCGAACTATCACCAGCTGTGCGACTGGGTCGCGCGCGACGGCGGCTATGTGCCCGACTTCGAGGCGCCCGGCGCGTTCGAACAGCTCGAGGCGCGCTTTGCGCAGACGCCGATCGCCGAACGCTGGCGCTTCGACGTGCTGATCGTCGACGAGGGACAGGATTTCCACGCGTCGTGGGCCGCCGCGCTCGAACGGCTGCTCGCGGCCGACGGCGCATGGTGGTGGCTCGAGGATCCGCTGCAGAACCTCTACATGCGCGAACCGGTCGCGCTCCCGGGCTGGGTCACGCTGAAGGCGCTGACGAACTACCGCAGCCCGCGCGACGTGCTCGAATTCGTGCGCGACATCGTCGGGCGCGTCGAACCGCTCGCGACGGAACTGCGTTCGGGCAGCCCGTTCGACGGGTCCGATCCGTCGGTGTCGGCGTACGGCGAACCCGATGCGTCGGCCGACACGCTCGCCGACGCCTGCATCGACGCAACCAAGCGCGCGATCACGCACGCGCTGTCGCTCGGCTTTCGCAAGCAGGACATCGCGGTGCTGTCGTACCGCGGCCGCGAAGGATCGGTGCTCGCGCCGCTCGACCAGCTCGGCCCGCACCGGCTCAAGCGCTTCACCGGCACGTACGACCTGTTCGGCAACCCCGAGTATCGCGACGGCGACGTACTGCTCGATTCGATCCATCGCTTCAAGGGACAGTCGGCGCCGTGCGTGATCCTCACCGAGGTCGACTTCGCGTCGCTCGACGCGCGCGCGGCCCGCAAGCTGTTCGTCGGCGCGACGCGCGCGACGATGAAGCTGCTGATCGTCGCGTCGGCGCGCGCCGCCGCGCAACTGACGGCCGCCTGACGCGGCCGCGCGCCGGCGCTCAGGCGACGCGGAACGCGCCGACCGCGCGCCGCAAGCCTTCGGCCTGCTCCTCGAGCGACGCGGCGGCCGCGGCCGCCTGCTCGACGAGCGCGGCGTTCTGCTGCGATACCTGATCCATCTGCGACACGGCGCGATTGACCTGCTCGATGCCGTCGCGCTGCTCGTTCGACGCGGCCGCGATCTCGGTCATGATGCCGGCGACGCGCGCGATCGCCTGCTGAATGTCACGCATCGTTTCGCCCGCGACGCCGACGAGCCGCGATCCGTTCGCGACACGCTCGACCGACTCGCCGATCAGCGTGCGGATTTCCTTCGCCGCGGACGCCGAGCGCTGCGCGAGCGTGCGCACCTCGCCGGCCACCACCGCGAAGCCACGGCCCTGCTCGCCCGCGCGCGCGGCTTCGACTGCCGCATTCAGCGCAAGGATGTTGGTCTGAAACGCAATGCCCTCGATCGTGCCGATGATGTCGGCGACCTTCTGCGAACTCTGATCGATCTCGCCCATCGTGCCGATCACTTCGCCGACGACCGTCGCGCCGCGCGTCGCGATCTCGCGCGCGTCGTCGGCGCAGGCCTGCGCCTCGACCGCGTGATCGGCGTTCTGCTTCACGGTCGCGGTCAGCTGCTCCATGCTCGCGGCCGTCTGCTGCAGCGCGGCCGCCTGTTCCTCGGTGCGTTGCGACAGGTCCGTATTGCCGGCCGCGATCTGATGCGTCGCGGTCGAGATCGCATCGGAGCCGTGCGCAACCTGGCGCACCGTATCGGCGAGGCTGCGCTGCATGCCGGTCACACCCTTCACGAGTTCCGCCATCTCGTCGCGCGACGTCCAGCGCACTTCCGACGTCAGGTCGCCGTCGGACAGCCGGCGGAAATGCGTGAGCAGCCGGTTGACCGGCTGCGTGATCGCGAAGTGCAGGCCGATCGCGCAGCCGAGACACGCGGCAACGCCGAGCGCGATGCCGGCGATCGCGCCGGCGCGCAGCCAGTCGTAGCGCGTTTGTGCGGCGTCGTAGACGGCGCGGCCGCGTGCGGCCTGGAACGTGTCGAGCGCATCGGTCGCGCGCGTCAGCGCGACCGACAGCGGCGGCGCGACGGACATCAGCAGCCGGTCCGCGTCGTCGCGCCGGCCTTCGCGGATCGCATCGGCGAGCGGCTTCAGCGCCTGTCCGATCAGCGCCTGGCGCGCGGCGTCGAGCCGGCTCGCGAGCGGCGCTTCGTCGGCATCGTGCGGCATCGCCGCATACGTGCCCCACGCGGCATTCGCCTTCGCGAGGTAGTTCTCGGCCTTCGCGACGAGCTCGGGCACGTCGGGCGCCTCCGGATGCAGCACGGCGCGATCGAGCGTGGTGCGCACGATCGTCAGGTTCAGCGTGGCGGCTGCGAGCGCGGTCTTGGCGGCGAGCTCGCGCGTGTACGCCTCGTCGAGCGCGCGATTCGAGCTTTGCATGCCGGCGAGGCCGATCAGCCCCGACACGACGAGCAGCCCCGCGACGAGGCCGAGCGTGGAAAAGATGCGGGTGCGGATCGAGAAACGGGAAAACAGGGCGTTCAGATTCATGACGGCACGGGATCGAGAAAAGCGCCGCGACCGGCGGGCGCGGCACTCTGGATTACGGTTCGCCTTCAGAAAACTTGAGTCCGGCCCCGTTTCGGGCTGATTTCGATCAATTCGGCGAGCCGGCAACGCACCGTTACGACTGCAACAATTCACGCCCAAGCAGAAATTGACTGGTCATCTATCGACGACTATATTTCGAGCAACTTCCTGCCATGGCAGATAATGCAATGCGAACCGATACCCTTCCCTCGCCGTCCGTCGACCCCGTCGCGCGCCGCGATGCGCCGACGGCGCCGATCATGGCGGCGCTGCTGCTCGTGATGCTGTTGTCCGCGCTCGATCAGACGATCGTGTCGACCGCGCTGCCGACGATCGTCGGCGAACTCGGCGGGCTCGACCGGCTGTCGTGGGTCGTGACCGCGTACCTGCTGTCGTCGACGGTCGTGCTGCCGCTCTACGGCAAGCTCGGCGATCTGTACGGCCGCAAGATCGTGCTGCAGGTCGCGATCGCGCTGTTCCTCGCGGGGTCGGCGCTCTGCGGGATCGCGCAGGACATGACGCAGCTGATCGCGCTGCGCGCGCTGCAGGGCCTCGGCGGCGGCGGGTTGATGGTCGTCACGATGGCTGCGATCGGCGATCTCGTCCCGCCCGACCGCCGCGCGCGCTATCAGGGGATGTTCGGCGGCGTCTACGGGCTCGCGACGATCGTCGGGCCGCTGCTCGGCGGTTTTCTCGTCGAGCATCTGTCGTGGCGCTGGATCTTCACGATCAACCTGCCGCTCGGCTTTCTCGCGCTTGCCGTGATCGGCATCGCATTCCGGCCGCATGCGGCGCACGTGAAGCACCGCATCGACTACCTGGGCGCCGCGTTCCTCGCGACCGCGCTCACCTGCGTGATCCTGTTTACCAGCGAAGGCGGCTCGTTGCTGCCGTGGTCGTCGCCGCAGCTCTGGATGACGCTCGTGCTCGGGCTCGTCGCGATCGGCGGGTTCGTGTACGAGGAACGGCTCGCGGCCGAGCCGATCATGCCGCTCGAGTTGTTCCGGCATCGCACCTTCGTGCTGTGCTGCGCGATCGGCTTCGTCGTCGGCGTCGCGCTGTTCGGCTCGGTCACGTTCATTCCGCTCTATCTGCAGGTCGTGAAAGGCTCGACGCCGTCGCAGGCCGGCATGCAGTTGCTGCCGATGATGGGCGGGATGCTCGCGATGTCGGTCGCGAGCGGCCGGCTGATCGCGCGACTCGGCTCGTACCGCGCGTTTCCGATCGCCGGCACGCTGATCGGCGGCGTCGCGATGGTGCTGCTGTCGACGCTGTCGCTCGACACGCCGCTGCACACGATGTACGCGTATATGGCGCTGCTCGGCATCGGCCTCGGGATGGTGATGCCCGTGCTGACGCTCGCCGCGCAGAACACCGTCGAGTTCCGGCACATGGGCGTCGCGACGTCCGGCGCGACGCTGTTCCGCTCGATCGGCGGCTCGATCGGCGTCGCCGCGTTCGGTGCGCTGTTCTCGCACGGCCTGCGCGCGCGGCTGATCGATGCGCTGCCGGCCGGGACCGAACTGCCGGCGGCGCTCGGTCCCGGCACGCTCGGGCAGCTGCCCGAGGCGGTTCGCAGCGCATACCTGCATGCGTTCGCCGACTCGCTGCACGTCGTCTATCTGGCCGCGGCGACGGTGATCGCGATCGCGTTCGTGCTTGCCTGGTTCGTCGAGGACGCGCCGCTGCGCACGCGCGGCTGACGGATGCGGCGGCGCCGCTTTGCGCGGCCGCCGACACGCGGGCAGGCGCCGCGCGCGCCGATCGTGCAGCAGGCGCCGGTGCCGTCCGCTTTACCTGCCGGCCGCGCGCCCGCATAGTAGCGGTTTCGTCCGATCCGACTTCGCCATGTCCGCTGCTCCCGCCTGTACCGTCCGCGACGCGACCGACGCCGATCTCTCCGCGATCCAGGCGATCTACGCGCATCACGTGCGCCACAGCGTCGCGTCGTTCGAGGAAGTCCCGCCCGACGTCGCCGAACTCGCCGCGCGCCGCGACGCGGTGCTGCGCCACGGGCTTCCGTATCTCGTCGCCGAATGCGACGGCCGCGTCGCCGGCTATGCGTATGCGACGCCGTACCGCCCGCGGCACGCCTACCGATACACCGTGGAAGACTCGATCTACATCGACGACGCACAGCGCGGCCGCGGCATCGGCCGCGCCCTGCTCGCCGCGCTGATCGCGCGCTGCGAGGCCGGCCCGTGGCGGCAGATGATCGCGGCGATCGCGGACGGCGGCACCGGCGGCTCGACGTCGCTGCATCGCGCCTTCGGCTTCGCGCCGGCCGGCACGCTACAGGCGGTCGGCTTCAAGCACGGCCGCTGGATCGACATCGCACTGCTGCAGCGCCCGCTCGGCGAGGGCGCGGCCACGCTGCCCGCCTCGCCCGCGCAAGGCGCGTCGCGCTAGAATGGCCGCATGCCGAAACAGACTCCTCCTCCGTCCGACACCGCCGCCGACGAAACCCGCAACGAGTACACGGTGGACGAACTCGCGCGCGTGTCCGACACGACCGTACGCAACGTCCGTGCATATCAGGATCGCGGGCTGCTGGCGCCGCCCGAGAAACGCGGGCGCGTCGGCATCTACGACGATACGCACGTCGCGCGCCTGAAGCTGATCAACCATCTGCTCGCGCGCGGCTATACGCTGTCGAACATCCAGGATCTGATCAAGGCGATCGACGAAGGCCACGACTTGCGCTCGATCCTCGGCCTCGAAAACGCGATCGGCGGACGCTGGTCGCACGAACGCCCGAAAACCTATTCGCTCGCCGCGCTCGCGCAGATGTTCGGGCCGCAGACGCCCACGCAGCTCGCGCGCGTGACCGAACTGGGGCTGCTCGAGCGGCGCGGCATGTCGTTCGTCGCGAAGAGCCCCGCGCTGCTCGAAGCGGCGGCCGCGATGACGAAGGAAGGCATTCCGCCGCGCGAACTGCTCGACGTGATCAGCCTCGCGCGCCCGCACTTCGACGCCGTCGCGCGGCTGCTCGTCGATCTCGTCGTCAAGCAGCTCGACCGCTACGATGCGGGCACGCTGCCGCCGGCAACCGACGTGCCGGCGCTCGTCGACGCGATCTGGCGCCTGCGTCCGCTCGCGGCCGTATTCGTCGAGGCGGAGATGAACCGCGCGCTCGAAAACGCGGCCAGCGCGTACCTCGGCGGCCGCGTCGCGACGATTCTCGATCGCAAGCTCAGCGACGAAGCCGCGCGGCAGGCCGGTGCGCCCGAAGCGCACGGCAGCGGCGGCAAAGCATAAGCGCGCCGCTTTCATATTCATATCGGCATTGCTTCGTTGGCGGGCGCCAACGCCCATGCGACGATTCTTCCACCCGAGCGGCATGCCGCTCTCCGAAGACGTCACGCATGGAGTTCGTTCGATGATTCGTTTCCCCCGCTGGATCGCCCGCACCGTCGCCACCGCACTCGTCGCCCTGTCGGCCGCGTCCGTCTGCGCGCCGGCGAGCGCGGGCCAGGTCGTACGCATCGGCTATCAGAAGGCCGGGCTGCTCGCGATCATCCACGCGCAGCATTCGCTCGAAGCGCGGCTGAAGCCGCTCGGCTACGACGTGCAATGGTTCGAGTTTCCGGCCGGCCCGCAGCTGCTCGAAGCACTGAACGCGAACGGCATCGACTTCGGCTATACGGGCGCGCCGCCGCCCGTGTTCGCACAGGCGGCCGGCGTGCGCTTCGTGTACGTCGGCGCGGAACCGCCGGCGCCGCACAACGAGGCCGTGTTCGTGAAGGCCGATTCGCCGATCCGCTCGGTGGCCGAGCTGCGCGGCAAGCGCGTCGCGCTGCAGAAAGGCTCGAGCGCGAACTATCTGCTGCTCGAAGCGCTGAACAAGGCCGGCGTACGCTACGACGAGATCCGCCCGGTCTACCTGCCGCCCGCCGATGCGCGTGCCGCCTTCGAAAGCGGGCACGTCGACGCGTGGGCCGTCTGGGACCCGTATTACGCAGCCGCGCAAAACGCGTTGAAGATCCGCACGCTGTCCGATTACACGGACCTCACGCCGACCAACAACTTCTACGAGGCGACGCGCGATTTCGCGCAGCAGCATCCCGACGTGGTTGCCGCGATTCTCGCGCAGGCGCGCGAGACCGGCGCATGGGTGAACGGTCATCCGGCCGAGACGGCCGCGCTGATCGCGCCGACCGTCGGCATGCCGGCGCCGCTCGTCGAAACCTGGATCAAGCGCGTGCCGTTCGGCGCGGTGCCGGTCGACGAGAAGATCGTCGCGGTTCAGCAACGTGTCGCCGATGCGTTCCTCGCGGCGAAGCTGATTCCGCAGAAGCTGAATGTCGCCGACAACGCGTGGATCGACCGCCGCGTCGCGGCCGCGCTCGCCGCGAAATAGACCTGACGCCTGCCGACAGGCGGCACGGCGCGCTCGCGAGCGCGCCCGGCGGCGGACACCGGCGCACTAGAAGGATTCGCCGGTGTCCGCCCGCGCGTTGTTCCGGATAATGGTCGTCAATCCGCGCGTCGGCGCTACCGCCTGCCGCTGCGCGCCGACAACGACGATCCGGAGACCGCGCTTGCTCGCCACGCTTCCCGCTACCTATCGCCGGCTCTGCCCGCTCGCCGTCGCCGCCGCGCTGCTGTACGGCGTGTCGCTCGCCGCTGCGCCGTATCGCGGACAGTTCGCCGCGAAGGCCGCGATGGGCATCCTGCTGCTGGCCGCCGGCAGCACGCTGCGTGCGCCGCGCGAACGCGCGTGGCTCGTCGCGGCGCTCGCCGCCGCCGTGCTCGGCGACGTGCTGCTCGCGCTGCCCGACTCGCCGTTCACGTTCATGGGCGGCCTCGGCGCGTTCCTGCTGACCCATCTGTGCTACTGCGCGATCTTCTTGCGCTGGCGTGCGCGTCCGCACGGCTGGCGCGTCGCGGCACTCGTCGCGCTCTGGATCGCGGCGCCCGCGTTCTATGCCGCGTTCTTCCCGCATCTCGGCGCGCTCGCGGTGCCGGTCGCCCTCTACATGCTCGTGCTCGTCGCGATGGCGAGCTTCGCGCTTGCCGCCGATATGCATGCGCCATTCGTCGCGATCGGCAGCCTGATCTTCGTCGGCTCGGACACGCTGATCGGCGTCGAGCGCTTTCTCGGCGGCTTTCCCGGCATCGGCCCGCGATCTGGGCGCTCTATGCGCTCGCGCAAGTCGTCATCGTGACCGGGGTTTTCCATGAGACGACCGCCCGCGCGGTCCGTCCCTGATTCCGTTTCAAACAGCCGTCCGCCCATCCTCGCGCGAAACCGCGGCCGTTTGCCGGCGTACGCCGGGCGTCCGCGCGCTTTCCTCACTGCGGAAAGCCGTCCGTTCCAAACCGCGCAGCGCCTTGCATGGCGCGGCTTCCGGCCCTTAGAGCGGCGCTTCTAGTGGCTTGCGCTTTGCCGGCTCACCCACTATCGTTACATCAACCAATGTAACATTAAAAAATGAGCCCAATCGGAGACACCCGGATGAATGCTCGCACCTTGCCTTTCGGCCCGCCCGGCCATGACGGCCCGGACGAAACCATCGACATCGCCATCATCGGCACCGGCTTCGCCGGGCTCGGGATGGCCATTCGCCTGCGGCAGACGGGCGTCACGGATTTCGTCGTGCTCGAGAAGGCGGCCTCGGTCGGCGGCACGTGGCGCGACAACCACTATCCCGGGTGCGCCTGCGACGTGCAATCGCACGTCTACTCGTTCTCGTTCGCGCCGAACCCGCGCTGGACGCGCATGTTCGCGCCGCAGCCCGAGATCCGCGCGTATCTCGAAGACTGCGTGCAGCGCTTCGGGATCAGCCCGCATCTGCGCATGAACCACGAACTGCAGCGTGCCGAATACGACGAGCGCGTGCAGCGCTGGCGTCTGACGTTCTCGAACGGCAAGCGGCTGTCGGCGCGCGTGCTCGTGTCCGGCATGGGCGGCCTGTCGCGCCCCGCGCTGCCGGCGATTCCGGGCGTCGAGGATTTCCGCGGCCGCGCGTTCCACTCGCAGCAGTGGGATCACGCGTATCCGCTCGAGGGCAAGCGTGTCGCCGTGATCGGTACCGGCGCGAGCGCGATCCAGTTCGTGCCGCAGATCGCGCCGCGCGTGAAGTCGCTCGCGCTGTTCCAGCGCACGCCGCCGTGGATCATGCCGAAGCCCGACCGCAACCTCACGCGGTTCGAACAATGGCTGTTCCGCACGCTGCCGTTCACGCAGAAGCTCGTGCGCAGCGGACTCTACTGGATGCTCGAATCGCGCGTGCTCGGCTTCGCCATCCATCCGGGGCTGATGAAGAACGTGCAGAAGCTCGCGTTGCGCCATATCCGCAAGCAGGTGCCGGACCCGCCGCTGCGCCGCGCGGTCACGCCCGACTACACGCTCGGCTGCAAGCGCGTGCTGATCTCGAACGACTATTACCCGGCGCTGTCGCGCAGCAATGTCAGCGTCGTGACGACCGGCATCGCGCGCATCGAAGCCGACGCGGTCGTGACGACCGACGGCACGCGTCATGAGGTGGACTGCCTGATCTACGGCACCGGCTTCCAGGTCGCCGATCCGTTCCCGCGCGGCGCGATCATCGGCCGCGGCGGCCTCGACATCGTCGATGCATGGCGCGACGGCGCGCACGCGTATCTCGGCACGACGCTGCCCGGCTACCCGAACTTCTTCATGATCGTCGGCCCGAACACCGGGCTCGGTCATAACTCGATGGTGTTCATGATCGAGTCGCAGATCGAATACATCCTCGGCGCGCTGCAGGCGATGCACCGCGAGCGCGCGGACGCGATCGAGGTGCGCCCGACCGTCGAGGCGCAGTTCAACAGCGAGCTGCAGCGCAAGCTGAAGAAGGCGATCTGGTCGACGGGCGGCTGCAAGAGCTGGTATCTCGATCCGCGCACCGGCAAGAACACGACGCTGTGGCCGGGCTTCACCTGGCGCTTCCGCCAGGCTACGGCGCACTTCTCGATCGCCGATTACCACGCGTATCGCGCGCCGCACGATGCCGCGCACGCGGCCGCGGCGCCCGCCCCTCGCGCTTCCGCTTCGGCCGAAGCAGCCTGACCCGGACAAGGAGCAAGCACATGAAAGATTTCGCCAACAAGGTCGCGGCCATCACGGGCGCCGGTTCCGGAATGGGCCGCTCGCTCGCGGTGCAGCTCGCGCAGGCCGGCTGCCACGTCGCGCTCGCGGACAAGAACGGCGTCGGCCTCGCCGAAACCGAACGGATTGTGCGCGCGATCGCGCCGAACGTACGCGTGAGCTCGCGCGTGCTCGACGTCGCCGATCGCGACGCGATGTTCGCGTGGGCCGACGATACGGCACGCGAGCACGGCAAGGTCAACCTGATCTTCAACAACGCGGGCGTCGCGCTGTCGAGCACGATCGAGGGAATGGACTACGCCGATCTCGAATGGATCGTGAACATCAACTTCTGGGGCATCGTGCACGGCACGAAGGCGTTCCTGCCGCATCTGAAGGCCGCCGGCGAAGGCCACGTGATCAACACGTCGAGCATCTTCGGCATCTTCGCGCAGCCCGGCATGAGCGCGTACAACGCGACCAAGTTCGCGGTGCGCGGTTTCACCGAATCGCTGCGGCAGGAACTCGACATGATGAACTGCGGCGTGTCGGCGACCTGCGTGCATCCGGGCGGCATCCGCACCAACATCGCGCAGTCGAGCCGGATCGCGAAGAACATGGTCGGCTTCATGATCGAAAGCGAACAGCAGGGCAAGGACGACTTCGAGAAGTTCTTCATCACGAGCGCCGACGATGCCGCGCGCACGATCCTCGCCGGCGTGCGCAAGAACAAGCGCCGCGTGCTGATCGGCCGCGACGCGAAGGCCGCCGACTGGATGGCGCGGATCCTGCCGGCCGCCTATCAGGCGCTCGTCGTGCTCAAGTCGCGCCAGGAGGCCGCGAAGGCGCGCCGCCGCGCGGCACGCTTCGGCACGCCGGCGAGCGCCCCGCTCCACGCCACCTACAACAACGCAGGCAATCAAGGAGGAAAACAGTCATGAGCACTCCGCAGATGATGCCGGTGCGGCGCGACGTCCGCTTCGCGCTGCCGCCCGAGCGCGCGCGCGACTGGCACGTGCAGGGCGTGCCCGTCACGCATTTCATGAACGCGCTGTCGCTGCTGTTTCCGGCCGGCGAACGCTTCTTCATGGATTCGGTGCGCAACTATCGCGACCGCATCGACGATCCGGAGCTGAAGAAGCAGGTGCTCGGCTTCATCGGACAGGAAGCGATGCATACGCGCGAGCACATCGAGTACAACGATCTGCTGCAGGCATCCGGTCTGCCTGCGCACAAGCTCGACAAGCGCCTGTGGACGATTCTCGGCTGGTTCAAGAAGGTGCTGCCGCATTCGATGCAGCTCGCGATCACGATCGCGCTCGAGCACTACACGGCGATTCTCGCGAACCAGCTGCTGTCGGGCCACGAGCATCGGATCGACGGCTCCGTCGAAGGCTATCAGCAGATGTGGATGTGGCACGCGATGGAAGAGACCGAGCACAAGGCCGTCTCGTACGACGTGTGGAACGCGGTGATGAAGCCCGGCATCGGCCGCTATCTGCTGCGCACCGGCACGATGCTGATCACGACCGTGATTTTCTGGACCATCGTGTTCGACTTCCATGTGCGGCTGATGCTCGCGCATCGTCGCCGTCACGGCAGGTTCGGCGGCATGTGGCGTCTCGTCAAGTATCTGTACGGGCCGAAGCACGGCGTGTTTCCGAGCATCGCGCGCGAGTGGCTCGACTATTTCCGGCCGGGCTTCCATCCGTGGGATCACGACAACCACCAGTATCTGCAGGGACTCGACACGCTGCTCGCGAACATCGACGCGACCAACGCGCGCTATGCCGCGCAGGCCGCACCGCGTCGCGTGCCGCTGCATCCCGTCGCGCAGGCATGATGCGATGGCGCGCGATCGCGACATGCTGACCGTCCGCTCCGGCGACGTGAAGCTCGCCGTCTATGTCAGCGGCCCGCGTCGCGCGCCGCCGCTGATTCTCGTGCACGGCTATCCCGATTCGGCCGCCGTGTGGGCGCCGATTCGCGCACGGCTTGCCGGGCGCTATCGCGTGATCGCGTACGACGTGCGCGGCGCGGGGGCGTCCGATGCGCCGCGACACCGCGCCGACTACGCGCTCGCGCGGCTCGCGGAAGACCTGAAGGCGGTTGCCGATGCGACCTGCGGCGACCGTCCGTTTCATCTGGTCGGCCACGACTGGGGGTCGATCCAGTGCTGGGAGGCTGTGACCGACCCTGCGTTTCGCGGGCGGATCGCGTCGTATACGTCGATCTCGGGCCCGTGCCTCGATCACGTGTTCCGCGCGAGGATGCGGCTCAAGCAGAGCCTGAAATCGTGGTACATCGCGTTCTTCCATCTGCCGATCGTGCCGTCGCTGGTCTGGCGGCTCGGCGGCGCCGCGCTGTGGCCGCGCTGGATGCAGCTGACCGAACGCGTGCGCGTCGAGCGCGATCCGTCGCAATTGAAGAATGCGCTGAACGGGTTGCAGCTGTACCGCGCGAATTTCATCGCGCGCGCAAGCAAGCCGCGCGAGCGGTATGCGCAGGCGCCGGTGCAGATTCTCGTGCCGGTGCGCGACCGCTACGTGACGCCCGAGATGACGATCGATCTCGATCGCTGGCTCGGCGAGCATGTGCGCGAGGAAATCGACGGGGCCCACTGGATCGTGCTGCGCGATCCCGACCTGATCGCGTCGCGGATCGACCGCTTCGCGTCCGCACACGAAGGCAAGGCCGCGCCGTCGCCGGCGGCCGCCGCTCAGCCGGGCGTCGGCAGACGTTTGAACAGCGTCTCGTAGTCGATCACGAGGCCGTCGTCGTCGACGTCCATCTCGGCCGTGAAGTTGCGGAAGATCCCTTCGTAGCGATAGCGCCGGCCCGGCTCGATGCAGGTGTACGCCTGCTCGACGCGCGTCGCGGTCAGGTCGGGCACCGACACGTAGACGACGTCGATCGGCTGCCGCTCGCCGCGCGCGAGCGCGAGGCGGCCGATCGGCAACGCATTCGTGAACGGCGTCGCCGCGATATCGATGTCGATGCAGCCGTCCAGCGCGGGCAGCGCCTCGCCCGCTCGGTCGCGCCAGTGGCCGGCGCCGTCGCCGTGCAACTCGAGCGTGCCGCCGCCCATCACCTTGAGGACCGCGCAGGTCACGCGCCATCGCGGATCGCAGACGAGCCGATACGCGAGCCCGTAGGCCCCGCCGTACCGCTGGCCGACCACCGCGCTTTCGACGACGATACCGTCGCCGCTCCGCTCGAACGTCAGATGTTCGATGCCGTCGCCTTCGAGCGACGCCCAGCGCACCGCTTTCGTCATTCCGCCTCCTCGCACGCCCCACGGTGGGGCATCGCGCACAAATTCCGACTATCCAGAATTCCCCATTCCGGTGCACGGGATTGTGTCCTATGCTCGCGGCTCGTCCTGCTCCGCCGCCATCATGTTCACCGCACACTCTGCCACGCCGTCGATCGATCTGCGCATCCTGCTGCGCAGCATCGGCCAGATCGTGCTGCAGGCGAACGCGCTCACGGGCGCGCTGCTGCTCGCCGCGCTGGCGCTGACCGACCCGCGGCTCGCGTGCGCGGCGCTGCTCGGCGCGGCCGCCGCCAACCTGACGGCGGTGCTGACGGGCGCGCGTCGCGACGATCTCGAACAAGGGTTGCACGGTTTCAACGGCGCCCTCGCCGCGCTGGTCGCCGCCGTGTTCGCCCCCGATCCGCTGCTCGGCGTCGCGCTGTCGCCCTTGCCCGCGATCGGCGCGGCACTCGTGCATCGCGCGATGCGCGGGCCGCTCGCGAAATGGCGGCAGTGTCCGTATTCGAGCCCGTGCCTCGCGGTGTCCGCACTGTGGCTGCCGTTTTTTATTGCGACGCAGCATGCGGATGGCGCGACCGCCGGCGCGACGCCGACGTGGTCGGCCATCGGCCCCGCGCTGCTCGCCGGCGTCGCGCAGACCACGTTCGCGCAGGGCGCGTGGGCCGGCGCGCTGATCGTCGCGGGCATCGCGGCCGAGTCGCGTCGCGCGGCCGCGCTGGCACTCGCGGGCGCGGTCGTGTCGACCGTGTTGCTGACCGCGCTTGGCGCCGATCCTGCTTCGCTGACGAACGGCCTGCTCGGCTTCAACGGTGCGCTCGCCGCCCTCGCGCTGTTGCCGCGCGGCACGCGCGCGGCGCTCGCGGCCGCCGCGCTGGCCGCGCTGATCCAGTGGCTTGCGATGCGCGCCGGCCTCGTCGCGCTCACCGCGCCGTTCGCGCTCGCGTCGTGGATCACGGTCGCCGTCGCGCGGCGCTTTACCCTCGGAGAACCCGATGTCGTCATTCGCACACCGTCCTGATGCCGTCAAACCCGGCGGCCCGATCTCGGACGCCGAACGCCGGCTGCGCGTCGACCTCGCGGCCGCGTACCGGCTCGTCGCGCTGAACGGCTGGGACGACCTGATCTACACGCATCTGTCCGCGACCGTGCCGGGCGAGCCCGGTCATTTCCTGATCAACCCGTTCAGTCTGACGTTCGACGAAGTCTGCGCATCGAATCTCGTGAAGATCGACCTCGCCGGCAACCGGATCGGCGACGGCGAGCACGCGGTCAACGTGACGGGCTTCGCCCTGCATGCGGCCGTGCATGCGGCGCGTCCCGACGCGGTCTGCGTGATGCATCTGCACAATACCGCCGGCATTGCGGTGTCGATCCAGCGCGACGGGCTGCTGCCCGCGTCGCAGCATGCACTGCGGTTCCACGGCGACCTCACCTACCACGACTACGAAGCACTCGCGTTCTCGCCCGCCGAGGGCGCGCGGCTGACCGCGAGTCTCGGCACGAAATCCGCGATGCTGCTGCGCAACCACGGTACGCTGACGGTCGGCCGCACGGTCGCCGAGGCGTATGTCCTGATGGATACGCTGATCAAGGCCTGCGACATCCAGCTGCGCGCACAGGCAGGCGGCGGCCCGCTCGTGCTGCCGGAGCCGGCCGTCGCGGAGCGCACCGCCGAGCAATTGCGCGACGGCGGCGCGATCGAAGGCGAACTGGAATGGCCGGCGTTGCTGCGGCGGCTCGACCGGATCGACCGGTCGTATCGCGATTGAGCGCGGCGGCGACGGCATCCGCGGAATCGATTTTTTCAAACCCAACCGGAGGTTTTGTCATGCCGACTTTCAATATCCAGTTGTTCGAGGGCCGCACCGTCGAGCAGAAGCGCCAGTTCGTCGAAGCGATCACGCGTGTGACGTGCGAAACGCTCGGCTGCGAACCGGGCTCCGTCGATATCATCCTGACCGATGTGAAGAAGGAAAACTGGGCGACCGGCGGGAAGCTGTGGAGCGAGGCGCGCTGACCGGCACGCATTAGCCTCGTGAACAGGCCCGGCGGAATCCGCCGGGTGTACTACCGCCCTCGTGTTACGACCAGCCCGGCCGACGTAACGACGTACTTTTCGTAGGCCAGCTTCAGATGCGGAATGCTCTTGTAGGGCGGCGCATCGACATGAAAATCCAGCGGGTGGGAGTCGGGCGCAACGACGAACGGCCTTACGTCGTGTCCGCGGCTTCTCAGCCGGCCGACCAGATCCAGCAGATCGCGCCGTCGATACAGCACGGTCTGTCCGCTTTCCAGGGTGTCGTCGTCGGAAGTCAGATTGAACTCGGTCGTATGTACCGCCACGCCGCCCACGCGCAGACATTTCTCCACCGCGTTGATCACGAACTGCTTGCCGGCTTCGAGATTGCCAAGATGTTCGAAGCAGCACGACGACCAGTTGAAGTCGAAATCGCGTAGATGATCGGGAATGTGGTTCATGTCGCAGGTCTCGTACGACACACGCTCGTCGAACACACTGCCGTCGACGATATCCTCGTAACGAATTTGCGACAGCGTCGCACTATGCTGGCCGGTGGCTTTCCAGCCTTTCGATTCACCGATGTCTTCCGGCGCGTCGGTTGCGACGATCTGCGCGCCGAGCTTCGCGAACAGCGCCGGCAACCGCTCGCTCCCGACGCCGAATACCAGCCCGCGCGCGCCCGGCTTCACTTTGCCTGATTCCAGCAAGTGATGAATCACGAACACCCATTCCCACAGTTTCCGATGAAACACGAAATGATGGTTCAGCATCGCGCAGATCTCGAGCAGGCGCGGGTGATAGAAATCCGCGACGCTACAGGTCGAGAACGGCATGAATTCGCCGGGTTCCGATGTGCGGGTAAACGGCGGGACCGGAACGAACGACGGCGGCTCGGCGGCGCGCGGCTCCTGCTCGACCCGCTCCAACAGTTGCCGGCAGGTCGATTCGAGCCGGGCAATTCTTTCAGCGAGGGAATCGATATCGGCTTGGTGACGTTCGTTTTTACTCTGTGCCGACACCGCGAATTGCGATAGCGAATGCTGAATATCTAGTACCGCCTGATACATGCGGGTGATTTGTCGAAACGGGGTCATGCGCGTCATATTCATCTATCAAATTTCTCCGATGATGGGTACCGCGTAATGAGCGTCGGGTAACAACTGAACCTCTGTTCGCATGCCAAAGGGATGGACATCGATACGGCATCATGCAGTAAATCGGATTATCCCGCCACAAAAGGGGGATACCGCAGCGACACATTCGCACCCGGGCCTGCTGCCGTTGTGCACCCGCACATCGCGTTGTCACGCAATCGGCGCATAATGCCGGGCAGACGCAGCAGCAACCAATGGCTCCACCCGACGAGGAGATCGCCATGGAAGCGAAGAACGAGGAAGTCGTCGCCCACCTGCTCTCCGACGTCGTCGAGTTCGCGCGCGCGCGGCTGCCGGAAACGACGTTCCGCATCGTCGAGCCGTTCCTGCGTCACTACTACGATTTCGTCGACGCGGACGATCTGCAAAGCCGCAGCATCGCCGATCTCTACGGCGCCGCGATGGCGCACTGGCAGACCGCCCAGAAATTCGTCCCCGGCAGCGAGCGGCTGCGCGTCTACAACCCGATCCTCGAACAGCACGGCTGGCATTCCGATCACACGGTGATCGAGATCGTCAACGACGACATGCCGTTCCTCGTCGATTCGGTGACGATGGCCGTCAACCGTCTCGGCCTCGCGCTGCATTCGGCACTGCATCCGGTGTTCCGGATCTGGCGCGGCGCGCACGGCGGCATCGAACGCGTCGACGCAGGCGGCGCAAGCGCGGCCGACGGCCAGTCGCAGCTCGCGTCGTTCATCCATTTCGAAGTCGATCGCTGCGGCGACGCCGCGCTGCTCGACACGCTGCGCGACGACATCGCGCGCGTGCTCGGCGACGTACGCGCATCGGTCGAGGACTGGCCGAAAATCGTCGACATCGCGCGCGCGACGATCAAGGACATGAAGACGCGCGAAGCGACCGCCGAAGATATCGAAGCGCGCGCGTTCCTCGAATGGATGCTCGCCGATCACTTCACGTTCCTCGGGCAACGCGACTACGCGCTCGTGTCAGACGGCTCCGGTTTCGCGCTGCGCGGTATCGAAGGCTCGGGCTTCGGCATCCTGCGCGAATCGCTGCGCTCGCCGGGCGCGCCCGACGTGACGCCGCTGCCGCCGGCCGCCGCGGCCATCATCTCCGGCGCATCGCCGATCTTTCTGACGAAGGCGAATTCGCGCGCCACCGTGCATCGGCCCGGCTATCTCGACTACGTCGGCGTGAAGCTCGTCGGCGCCGACGGCAAGGTGAGCGGCGAGCGCCGCTTCCTCGGGCTCTACACGTCGACCGCGTACATGGTGTCGAGCGCGGAGATTCCGATCGTGCGCCGCAAGTGCGCGAACATCGTGCGCCGCGCAGGCTTTCTGCCGAAGGGGCATCTCGGCAAGTCGCTCGTGACGGTGCTCGAAACCTATCCACGCGACGAGCTGTTCCAGGCCGACGAAGACCAGCTCTACGACATCGCGCTCGGCATCCTGCGGCTGCAGGAACACCAACGCACGCGGCTGTTCGTGCGGCGCGACCGCTTCGACCGCTTCGTGTCGTGTCTCGTGTTCGTGCCGCGCGACAAATACAACACCGACCTGCGGCGGCGCATCGCGAAGCTGCTCGTCGATGCGTACAACGGCGTGAACGTCGAGTTCACGCCGCTGCTGTCGGAATCGGCCATCGCCCGCATTCACTTCGTCGTGCATGCGGAGCCCGGCACGATGCCCGACGTCGATACGCGCGAGCTCGAAACGCGGCTCGT